>NZ_WBKL01000214.1:0-14088 GCF_015714705.1 Nostoc sp. NZL
TTTCTGGGCCGACATATTCCAATATTTGGCTACGAACTGTTTTTTCTATACCTTCGAGGTCTATTAACTGACTCTTATCAGCTTCCGAGTACAGTAATGTTGCCAGTTCTTGTAAGCAGGCTTTGATCCGTTCTTGTTTCTCTTGGCTCATAGTCAGCGATCGCACAGGGTTATTTCCTTCTACATTTTCTCAGAAATGGTAAATCTTCCAAAACTGGATGCTCCCAAAAGCGGTTGATTGCTTTTTCTTGTTCAGTAATTCCGAAAAAAATAAAAGGATTAGAAGATATTGTCTATATTGGTCGGGATATTACTGCTCGGCAGCGTCGGGAACAGCGGACAAGTGCCCAATATGCTATCACTCGGATATTATCAGAATCCCAGAGCGTAAAGCAGGTAATTCCCCAAATTTTACAGTCGATTTGTCAAAACTTGGGATGGGATTTAGGCGAACTTTGGACACCATGTCAATATATTGGGACTTCGGTACAGGGACATAGCCTTAATGCGGTACTAAGGTGTGTGGAAATGTGGTCAAGTCGAGTAATTTCAGCGCGAGAGTTTAAAGCAATTACCTGGCAAACTACCTATACACCTAGTGTTGGCTTACCTGGTCGAATTTGGATCAGACGTTTACCCTTGTGGATTCAAGATATCACAGAAGATGGAGACACTCGGCGATCGCAACCAGCTGCTGAGGCTGGATTGCACGCAGCTTTTGGCTTCCCCATCTTAGACGATAGTGAAATCTTGGGAGTGATGGTTTTCTTTAGCCGGGACGTACAATCAAAAGATAAAGACCTATTGCAAATGATGAGTTCTATTGGTAGTCAAATTGCTCAGTTTATCAAACGCAAACAAGCAGAAGATGCTCTTGTAGAAAGTGAAGAACGATATCGAGATTTATTTGAAAATGCTAATGACCTAATTCAATCCGTCAATGCGTATGGTCGTTTTTTGTATGTCAATCGTGCATGGCGAGAAACTTTGGGATATAGCGAAGCCGAAATTACGAATATGAATGTTTTCGATATTATACATCCAGAGTTTAAACAAGATTGTTGGCAAAGGTTTTATCGTGTGCTTTCAGGAGAAAAGCCCGAACAAGTACAAGCCGCATTCGTTACTAAAGACGGTCAAAAAATTTTTCTAGAAGGTAATATTAACTGTAAATTTGTCGAAGGTCATCCAGTTGCGACTCGCGGCATTTTTCGCAATGTCACTCAACGACTAGCAGCAGAAGAAGCGCTGCACCATCAGCAGGAAGCAACCGAACGTTTATTGCTAAATATTTTGCCAGCCGCAATATCCAAGGAACTGAAAGAAGAACCAGCTAACATTGTCGAAGACTTTGTTGATGTCACAGTTTTATTTGCAGATATTGTTGGCTTTACCGAAATTGCAGCTTCTATGAGTGCAATTCAAGTGGTAAACTTACTCAACTCGATTTTCTCAACTTTTGATCGCCTCACCAAACAACATCGTTTAGAGAGAATCAAGACCATTGGCGATGCTTATATGGTAGTTGGTGGCTTGCCAACACGCCGCCCAGATCATGCTCAAGCGATCGCTCAAATGGCACTCTACATGCAAACTGCGATCGCTCTATTTAATACTGAGAATAACCAAAACTTCAGCATTCGTATAGGCATCCATAGCGGTTCCGTAGTGGCGAGAGAAATTGACCTCAAAAACTTTACTCATGATCACTGGGGAGACACGGTAAATATCGCTAGCTGCATGGAATCCCAAGGTATTGTTGGTAAAATCCAGGTTACAGAAGATACTTATAAACGCTTGTGTGATGAATTTTTATTTGAAAAGCGGGGCGAAATCGAAGTTCCAGGCAAAGGGAAAATTACCACCTATTTGTTGATTGGAGGGAAGGGATAAGGGGCATTGGGAAAAGACAAGGAAGACAAGGAAGAGGGGGGAGACAAGGAAGAAACTTGTCTCCTTGTCTCCTTGTCCCCCCTGCTCCCTGCTACCTACGGAGTATTCGGAATCAGCCGACCACAGGGATAAGTAGCTGTTTGCTTTTGGGCACTTTCAGCCACTGCTGCTGGAACCTGATCCGATGGTTGGGTTTTGGCTGCTAGATAGTCTTTTTGCAGTTTATCCAAAATGGCTTCTCGCCTGTCGTACACACGCTTCAGGGGACGAGGCTCGCACTTGTTCAAGACATACGCTGTTACCAGTGGTAAAGCGATCGTGCTATCGGTATAACAAACAATTGTGTTAGGTAACTCTTCCGGGTCAATTTTACCCCAGCTGACGGCTTCCGATGGGGTTGCTCCAGACAAACCGCCTGTATCTGGACGTGCATCGGTAAACTGCACAAAGTAATCGTGTCCTCGTTCTTCTAGTCCCAATACTTCGTGAAGTTGCGGTTGGGTTTGTAGCAAAAAGTTTTTGGGACTACCGCCACCGAGAATTACAGCCGCACTTTTACCACCAGATTCACGGGCATTATATGCGATCGCAGCTGTCTCATTTACGTCAATTGATGGATCTAATACCAACTGTGAACCTTCCAAAGCTAAAGCCGCCACGTTCATCCCAATTGAGCTATCTCCTGGAGAAGACGTATATATAGGCACGCCATATTCATAAGCTGTAGCAAGCAAGCAAGAATGCTGCACACCAAGTTGCTTTTCTACTTCTCGAACATACTTACCCAGTAAATGGTGAAACTCAGCAGTTCCCATCCGCTTCTGAAACGCTTCCCCTTGCAGAATCTTACGGATGAATGCATCAGTTTCCAACAGCACATCGTAACCAAAGATAATGTCATAAATGCGAATAGTGCCTTCCTGGCGCAGTTTCACATCATCCAAAAACGGATTACCAGCAAAGAGTTCAAAACCTAAACCGTAGTGCATATCGTGGTAAAGATTTGCACCAGTGCTAATCATCCAGTCAATAAAGCCGTTGCGAATTAAGGGTGCAAGCGCTGAAACCCCAAATCCTGCTGGTGTCATCGCACCGGAAAGGCTAACTCCCACCGTGACACCTTCCGTCAGCACATCACGACTCAGAAGTTGGCAGATTTCCCGCAACCGGGCTGAGTTGTAAGCGGTGAAGTATTGATCAATCAAATCCACCACATTGATATCATTTGATATAGGTGTGGGTGCGATTTTTTGACCCAGCTGTTTAGACATTTTGGCACTCCCGAACAGTAAACACGCCGAATCTAATGGTATCTAGCTTTCAACCAAAGTGACAGCAATTTTACTAGCCTATTTCATCAAAAAACAGTACGACGGCTGAGATTAAATCGTGTCACCTACGTCAATGCCTACAATTGAGGCAATCTCACCTTTTTAGTTTCCGAAAATATTAAATTTAATGGAAGATTTAATAGATCGAGAGAGGTGTACGCTACCTAGATGGAAATGCGTCAACAGAGGACTCAAGCAATGGGATATGTAATTGCTACTGCAAATATGAAAGGTGGCGTTGGTAAAACCACCCTCACCGTCAACTTAGCTACCTGTTTAGCTAAAAATCATGGTAAGCGGGTGCTTGTTCTTGATTTAGACAGTCAAATTAGCGCCACCCTCAGTTTGATGTCGCCTTTAGATTTTGCCAAGCGTCGTAAACAAAGTAAAACATTTAGGTATCTAATAGACGAAGTTATCAATCCAGACCCACAAGCAAAACTTACAATTCAGGATATCATTCAATCCCAGGTTTGTAATCTTCCAGGACTGGATTTGTTACCGGGGGATATTGACTTATATGATGAATTTGTTGTGTCAGAAATGCTGCATCAGCAAGCAACTGCTTTAGGTGAACAGGACTTTGAAACAATTTGGAATCGCTTTGAAAGAGTCTTGATTAATAATATCTTAAAACCAGTCCGTCAAGAATATGATTTTATCCTTCTCGATTGTGCGCCTGGATATAATCTATTGACTCGTAGTGCTTTAGCCGCCAGCGATTTCTACATACTTCCTGCTAAACCAGAACCGTTATCTGTAGTAGGTATTCAACTACTAGAAAGACGGATTGCTCAATTAAAAGACAGTCACGGACATGAAACCAAAATAGACATAAAAATGTTGGGAATTGTATTCAGCATGTCCAGTGCTAACCTTCTCACTGGTAGATACTATAAACAAGTCATGCACCGGGTTGTCGAGGATTTTGGTGTTGAAAAAATTTGTAAGGTACAAATACCAGTGGATGTGAATGTTGCTAAAGCTGTTGACAGTTTTATGCCAGCCGTTTTAAATGCTCCCCAATCAGCTGGTTCAAAAGCGTTTTTTCAGTTAACTCAGGAGTTGTTGCAAAAGCTATAGCTCTTGTCAATTGATTTCAATACAGACCTAACAAGAACAGCCTCTTCCCTACCTCTCCGCTTCCATCTCCTACGAGGAGAGGGAAGCGGAAAAACTTTTGTTGCTGGAAGGGGAGTAAGAGTAAGTTATCCTTTATATAAGTTCAGCAATTATACCGAAGCTATATGCAGCAAGATTCAGCTATTGAGTGAAAAGGTCAGTAAATTTCGGTAAGAAACAATGCTTACTAACAATTCTGTACAGGCAGATAAAAATCAAAGCTTGGTAATGCGCCTACCACGTACTTTGAGCTATCTCGAAACCTGGGGCTTTGGTTTAACGGGTCATGTAGGATGGATTGGTACAGCCCCCATCATTCATGCAGCATTAGGGCCTAAAGCTATCTTAGTTTGGTTGTTTGGCACGATCATCTCCTTTTTACTTAACTTGCAGGTACAAAGTCTAGGTAGACATTGGCCAGATGTCGCTGGAGGAACACCAAACTATACCACAAGGCTACTAAAGAACTTTCCTGGCTTAGGTCGTTACGTAGCTTTAGGATACTTTTTTAGCTGGGCAGCAGCACCGGCGCTTTATGCGATTATTCTTACAAACTTAATTAAAGTCAATTTTGAAACATTAGGTATTTCTTGTCCAGAAACTTTATTAAAAGTTTTATTTACAGCGATTCCTTTTATTGTGGCATTCAGTGGCAGCCGGGCTTTAGCGCTACTGCATTTATTTTTTGTATTCCCAGCGATTTTATTACTGCTTTTGTTTTGTATTCAAGGCGTAATATGGTTAGGCTTCTCAACAGCTAGTTTGGAATTTACCCCAACTAGTACACATAGCCTGAGCTTTGAAGAATGGGCAAAGTGGTTTTTTCTGGCTAGCTATTCAATTTATGCTTGTGAAACCACTTCTTCTTTTGTTGCTGATAGCCACCATCCGTATAAAACTTTAAGGTTCTTAACCGTAGCTGCTTGGCTAATTCCTCCAGTATTTTTAGGTGCTTCTTGGGTATTAATGTGTTCGGCTCCAAATCCAACAATAGGTGATGATGCGTTTTTAAATATGGTAGCGGCTTCTAAGCCTTTTTGGGGTGAAAATGCCTCTTTTTTAGTAACACTTTTAATTACTGTATCTTGCCTTCTAAGTTCTGCTACGGCAGTTTCCAACTCTCCTCGGATATTATACCAACTTGCCTTAGACAGACACCTTTCTCCCATATTTGCATTAGTTTCCCGTCAAGGTGTCCTTGGGCCTGCTATTTTAATTACCTTTCTCCTCAGTTTGCTTTGTCTAAATTTGGGAAATGTATCTCAACTTGTCACAGTAGCAGGTACCTGTTACCTAATGTCCATTATGGGGCTACATCTAGGATTATGGCTGTGTCGAGGTAAACCGCAGGTGTTATGGCCTTGGTGGTCACTTGGTTTTTTCTTTGTAGAAGCGGTAGTTCTAATAGTGGGAGGTTTAGCTTGGAATTGGAGAGATTTTTTAGTGGGATTATTAGTACCCATTGTTTTGATGGTAGGAGATCTAGTGCTACGTCGCTTAAGATTTGCGCCATTACACCTAGAATGGTGGACACAGCGTTACTACACTAGACCTAATAAAAACAACTCAGACTTTCTGGTACTACAGGTGGTCGTCCTAGTATCATTAATTTGTATTACTGCCACAAGCAGTTGGGTTATCCGCAATTTATTGGACAGAGTTTCTAATAATCCTCAAAACTCTTTACTAGCTATTTTATTAGTGACGCTTTCTTTTATCGGGGTTGCGATCGCTTGCTGGACAACTCTACCACAAATTGTTGCTATTGATGAGGCACGCAAACAAGCAAAAAACCTATTTATTACTACTCTCGATACCGTTCCAGATACTGTTTTAGTCTTAGATGAAAACGGTAGAATTTGTCAGACAAATGCTGCGGCTGAAGAATTATTTCAAACAACTGTTCAGCAGTTGCTTGGAAAAAAATTAAATCAACTCTTAATATGCTATCGCGGCAAACCGGAGGAATGGTCTATTAGGACTGAGCAAACCTTAAAAATAAACCAAGGTTTACGAATTGTTGAAGCGACTATTTCACAGCCATTTAATGCCCAGCAACGAGAGTATGTTGTTATTGTCCGTGACATCACTAAGCGTAAATTAGTAGAGGAAGAATTAGTCCAGTATCGTTATCAGCTTGAGCAGATGGTTCTAGAACGCACTATTGAACTTATTAGAGTGAATCAACAACTTGAACAAGACATTATTAAGCGTCAACAAGCACAAGAGCAATTACTGCATAATAGCCTACATGACGGGCTAACCGGATTACCTAACCAACGATTATTTATGGAGCGAGTACAGCGGGCAATAGAACATACTAAACACCAGTCAAAAAATTATTTATTTGCTGTACTATTCTTAGACCTAGACCGCTTTAAAGTTGTTAATGACAGCCTTGGACATCTATTGGGAAATCAACTTTTGATTGCAATTTCTCATCGGCTCAAGTCAGTTTTGCGAGTCGGAGACATAGTTGCCCGTTTTGGCGGAGACGAGTTCACAATTTTAATTGAAGAAATTGAAGATATTAGTACCGCCATACAGGTAGCCGAGCGAATTAAAAAAGTACTAGCTTTGCCATTTCAATTAAATGAGCATCGGGTGTTTACTAATGTTAGTATTGGCATCGCTTTAAGTAAAGCAGATTATGAGCAAGCAGCGCAGATTCTACGCGATGCTGATGTGGCAATGTATTGTGCCAAAGCACTTGGTAAAGCACGTTATGAGGTCTTTGACCCAAAGATGCATGAGGGTGCATCTTTGCTCTTGGAGTTAGAAACTGCTTTACGTCATGCGCTGATAAAGCAAGAAGAATTTCGCCTTGATTACCAGCCAATTGTTTCACTGACAACTGGAAAAATTACTGGATTTGAGGCACTAATACGTTGGTACCATCCAGAACGAGGACTTATTTCCCCTCAAGATTTTATTCCCCTGGCGGAAGAAACTGGAATGATTGTTAGTATCGGACAATGGGTGCTTTATGAAGCCTGTCACCAAATGCACACATGGCATCAAAAATTTCCTACCTCACTTCCCCTGACGATTAGCGTAAATTTTTCTGGGAAACAAATCACGCAACCTGATGTGTTTAAACAAGTTAAACATATTTTGCAGGAAACCGGACTGAAGCCATACAGTTTGAAATTGGAGATTACTGAAACCTTCTTGATGGATAATTTTGAATTAGCTACCACCGTCCTTTCCCAGTTAACAGAGCTAAATGTGGAGATGCACATGGATGATTTTGGAACTGGTTATTCATCCTTGAGTTATATACACCGCCTACCAATCAAAACCCTTAAGATTGACCGCTCTTTCGTCACCAATATAGGTAGTCGTGGAGAAAATTTAGAAATTGTTCGAGCGATCGTCACATTAGCTCATAATTTAAATATGTCTGTAACAGCAGAAGGGATAGAAACTGTAGAGCAATTAGCCCAACTGAAGGCTTTACAATGTGATTATGGACAAGGGTATTTTTTCTTACCACCTATGGAAAGTGCAGAAGTAGAAATACTACTTGCTGCTAACTTGTGCAACAAAAACTTTTTAAAGAGATAAAATCTTGGAATTAAATTCTGTTTAGGGAAACACCTTGTAAAATTGAGCGATTAATTTCACTTGATAGTCTACATTAGTGTAGTAGTGACTGTAACTGGAAATCTTCTGCGTTATCAAGTAATCCTTCTTCTTGTAAAAGTTCATTAATAAAAATATCGATTTTCTTCCGATTAATATTTTGCATGACTATAATGTGTGCCCAATCTTCAAAAATTGCTAACTGCCACTTTTTAATTAACCTTTGAGAAGGTTTTTGAAAGACTACGGTATTGGAAAATTTGTTTAACATACATGGATATTCTCTTATTTGAAGTTGTTGAAAAAGATACTGGGCATTATGAATGCAAGAATTTGCTTCTCTAGCTAATCCGTCATAACCTCTTGTTTGCACTGCATACCAGAGAATCAGAGGAGTATGACCGTTTCTAGATCCCAGAATAGTTGTATCCTTTGAACCAATATATTCAATTTCTGTTTCAACTTTTTCTACCCATTTTTTCTTAGTTAAAACTACACCACAAGGCAATGGTGAACCAATGAATTTAGCAGAAATAGCTATACTATCTATGGGTTTTTGAAAGTTAACTTGCGGAGCGCCATCTAAAAACGGTAATATTAATCCTGAAAGTGCAGCATCACAATGAATGTAATAATCTTTAATCTGATTACGCTCTAAAATTTCTAGAACTTTGTCTAAGTTATCAATTGCACCTTTGACAGTAGTGCCAATATTTAAATTTATGATGGCTGGATAACTACGATTTTCGCTAATTAGTTGTTCAAAATGGTCATAATTCATTTCTCCATTAATTTGCGAATTAACAACATTATGTTGGATGCGGAATAATTTGGCTGCTTTGGGAATTGAGTAATGAGAGTCTTGTGATGAGTAAAGAATCCCATTAGGGTAGATTTCCCTTGCTAAGAACATTCCATATAAATTACCTTCAGTTCCGCCAGCAGTCACATAACCCCAAAACTGATCTTCTGCAATCTTATAGAGGTTAGCAAAAAAAGATAAGACCTCTTGCTCAAACTTACGAGAATGCAGACCAAAATCTGGCTCAATATATGGATCTCCAGCATTATTTAACAGATGATTGAAAAATTTGGCGATCAAACTGTAATCACAACTTAAATTATATGGATAGCCTGCATGAAACTGCGATCGCTGTTCTATTTGCAGCAAAAAATCTGCCAATTCTTTAGCAACTTTATTTGACATATCTTTGTATCTCTTAAATTTTGATTCAGTTAATGGATGTTTTAATCTAACTTTTACGTATTAATCCATACCTTTATGTTTTCTTAATAATACTGTAATCTGGCTCTATACATGAATAGAATACAGTGATAATACTTAGCTAGCTTCAGTGATAATACCCATTTCTTTGTTCAAAAGCATATTACCCTTAGAAATTACGCACTGTAGGAAATAATCCAATACGGTTCGGTTAAGGGAAGAGACGCGATAAATCGCCGTCTTTACAATAATCAGTCCTTTGTAGAGACGGCGATTTATCGCGTCTTTGTGATCTATTGGGAAATAACCCATATACGACTTACGCAAGAACTCTCTAAAACTCTTATTTCTCTTTGCCCTCTGCGGTTTGATTTTCCGTTACCTGTACGTAAGTCCTGCCATAATCTGTATTACGCAAAATATCTATTTCAGGCGGTTACTGCAACCTGATTTAACGTGAATTCGACGGATTATGTAGTGTCTATCTAATTAGCTGAATGAAATGACCACTAAGAGGTTTTACTACGCAAAACTTTCCCTCTCCGAGTCGGAGAGGGAAAGGCTTGAACTTTATTTCAAGGTAGAGAGAGGTTCGTTGAACTCAGGTATATTTACTAGAATTCTCCGGCTAAGGCTGCAATGCATCGTTCACAAATTAGCGGATGTTCTGCTGATTCTCCCACATGAGTAGAGTAGTTCCAACAGCGATCGCACTTTTGCCCCTCAGCGTTCACTACCCCAATTACCCAGTCTTCCGTCTGCGCTGTATATTTTAATCCCTGCAACCCCTCGGCAGAATCTAATAATTCCACCTGGGAAGTCATCAATAAATAGCGCAGTTCGTCAATCCCGTTTCCTTTAGCAGGGTTAAAGGCTTTGATAGCATCGCCTAACTGTTTGTGGGGTATATGAATCAAAGCTTTCGCCTCCAGGGAAGAACCAATCATTTTTTCAATCCTGGCTTGTTCCAACACCTTATTAACATCGGTGCGGAGTTGTCGCAGCGTTTCCCAAAATTCCGCTAACTCTGGATTACGCCATTTTTCCTCAACCTGCACCCAACCGGCTTCAAACACCGATTTGTAAGGTGTTTTATAAGGGAGATATTGCCAGATATCTTCGGCGGTGTGAGATAATACTGGTGCGATCGCTCGTGCTAAATTTTCTAAAGCTATCTTCAGCACCGTTTGACAACTGCGACGGCGGAAAGCATCTTTTGCACTGATGTACAGCCTATCTTTGGCAACATCTAAATAAAAGTTGGATAAATCCACCACGCAGAAATTCTGCACTGTTTGGAAAAAGCGGAAGAATTGGAAAGTATCAAAGGCTTCGGTGACTTCTTCAAATACTTCGGTGATGCGGTGCAGCATATAACGGTCAAGTTCTGGCAATTCCTCGAAGGGGACTGCATCTTTTTCCGGGTCAAAATCATCCAAGCTACCCAGCAAAAACCTCGCCGTATTGCGGATTTTGCCTCTGACATCATTCATCTGCTTGATGATGTTTTTACCAATGCGGACATCGCCGGAGTAGTCAACCGATGATACCCACAATCTCAATATATCTGCACCGTAAGCCGGTTCTACTTTTTGATTTTTCCCGCCTTCAATGATTGTATTTGGGTCAACCACATTTCCTTCTGACTTACTCATCTTCCGCCCTTGTTCATCCAAAGCGAAGCCATGAGTTAGTACAGTTTTGTAAGGCGCAATGTCATTTACCGCTACACTGGTGAGCAAGCTTGACTGGAACCAACCGCGATGTTGGTCGGAACCTTCCAAATATATATCAGCAGGGTAGCGTAACTCTGGACGCTGTTGAGCAACAGCTGCCCAAGATGAGCCAGAATCAAACCATACGTCCATTGTGTCTGTACCTCTGCGGTAAGACTTGCCATTATTACGATAGGATTCGGGTAACAACTCCTCAACTGAAAGTTCCCACCAAGCATCAGAACCTTTTTCGGCGATAATTCCTTGGACGTAGTTGATAGTTTCCTCATTCAGAAGTGGTTCTCCCGTGGCTTCGTCGTAGAAAACGGGAATGGGTACACCCCAACTGCGCTGACGGGAGATACACCAATCGGAACGTTCCGCCACCATTGGCGTGATCCGATTTTCACCTTGGGCTGGAATCCATTTTACCGTTGCGATCGCCTTTAGTGCTTCTTCTCTAAATCCTTCCACGGAAGCAAACCATTGTTCAGTAGCGCGAAAAATCGTCGGTTTCTTCGTCCGCCAATCATAAGGATACTTGTGGGGATAAGGTTCTTCCTTCAACAAGGAACCAGCCGCACTCAGTGCATCAATCACCGCCTGATTCCCATCACCCAGCACATTTAACCCCGCAAATTGTCCCGCTTCTTCGGTAAAATTGCCATTGTCATCCACTGGTGCAAGGATGGGCAAACCGTAACGCTGACCAACAATGTAATCTTCTTGACCATGACCGGGTGCGGTATGTACTAACCCAGTACCCGAATCAGTTGTAATGTAATCACCACCCACTACAATCGGACTTTCGCGGTCAAATAGAGGATGACGGTAAGTAGTATGTTCTAAGTCACTCCCCTTGAACGTGGCTTTTACGGTTAACTCAACTCCCAAGGTTGAAGATAAACGTTCTACTAAATCAGCAGCAACGATTAGGTATTTGAAATTACACTGCGCTTGCGCCTCTGGGTGTGAAACTTCCACCACTGCATAGTTCAAATCTGCATTCACCGCTACAGCCAAATTCCCCGGAATCGTCCAAGGTGTAGTTGTCCAGATAGCCACACCCAAATCTGACTGATATTTTGCCAACAGTGGTTTTACAGCTTCTGCCAAACTTGTGATTGCAAAAGCTGCATAGATACTGCGGGAAACGTGACCTTCTGGATATTCCAACTCAGCTTCAGCCAAAGCGGTTTTAGAACTCGGACTCCAGTGAACCGGCTTCAAACCGCGATAGATGTAGCCTTTTAAGAACATCTGACCAAACACGCCAATTTGAGCCGCTTCATATTCCGGCTTGAGAGTGAGATAAGGATGTTCCCAATCACCCCAAATACCGTAGCGTTTAAAATTTTGGCGTTGGTTGTCTACCGTCGCTAGACCAAATTCTTTCGCTTTTTGCCGGAGTTGTAAAGGCGTTAAGTTTTGCCGTTCTGCTGACTTCATGTTCTGCAAAACTTTTAACTCAATTGGTAAACCGTGACAATCCCAACCAGGGACGTAGCGAACCTTACGCCCTTTTAGCAGTTGGTAGCGATTAATAATATCTTTGAGAATTTTATTTAAGGCATGACCAATATGGAGTGAGCCATTAGCGTAGGGAGGCCCATCGTGCAGTATAAATAATTCGCCGGGGTTATTTTTGGAGAGGCGATCGTAAATTTTATTTTCTTCCCAAAATTTTTGGATTTCAGGCTCACGCTTGATGGCGTTTGCCCGCATATCAAAATTAGTCTTGGGTAGGTTAACAGTATCTTTGTAACTTCCTGGTTCGGTCACAGTCTCATGCCTAGAATTAGGTGTGCAGGTTTTATCAATTATAGAAGATGACCTGTTGAAGAAGGCAGGAGGCAGAAGGCAGGAGGCAGAAGGAACTTTTTCGTCGGGGATTCAGACCCCGCCCAATTGTAAGCGCCGTGTAGATGGCAGGGTTTTAGACCCAAGTTCGGTACGGTCACAGGTAACAGAAATGGAAGCAGCATTCCCTTCTGCCAAATGAGTCTCCAGCATAAGTGCCTTTCTTGATAACCAAAATTCCCTATTTGAACGTCAGTTCGATAAACCTCTCTCTACCTGGAATTTTTGTTCAAGTTTCTCCCTCTTTGACTCGGCGACGGTGTACACACAAGTCTTTTAAGGTTACTGCGTAACGTAGGGCAGGTTAATTTTTGCAGGTCGATGCAACAAAGGTGCAGGTCGATGCAACGAAGGTGCAGGTCGATGCATCAAAGGTGCAGGTCGATGCAACAAAGGTGCAGGTCGATGCAACAAAGGTGCAGGTCGATGCAACAAAGGTGCAGGTCAATGCAACAAAGGTGCAGGTCGATGCAACAAAGGTGCAGGTCGATGCAACAAAGGTGCAGGTCGATGCAACAAAGGTGCAGGTCAATGCAACAAAGGTGCAGGTCGATGCAACAAAGGTGCAGGTCGATGCAACAAAGGTGCAGGTCGATGCAACAAAGGTGCAGGTCAAGAGACTTGTGTGTACACCGTAGGACTTGGAGAGAGACGGTTAACCAGGGAGAGGTTTTTAAGAGATTAGAGGACTCATCAGGAATTTTGCGGAGATTGAGAGTTAAGCAACAGAAAGTAGTATACTTTTCTGGGTTCGCCTAAAGCTATCAAAAAGTTTCGTCTAAAAACCAATGAATTTGGGGTTGCTCTAATGCTAAGTCCTGTATTAACAGTCAGTATCTTTCAAAAACAGCCCGACCCTAAAGGATTTTCAGCAGGTCAAGTCATCTTTGAAGAAGGACAGCCTGGTAATGAAATGTACGGCATTCTGGAAGGAGAAGTCGATATAGTAGTCAATGGCAAGGTTGTAGAAACCATTGAAACGGGCGAAGTTTTTGGGGCCGGGGTGCTTGTAGGAGTAGCAAAAAGAACTTACACAGCTATTACTAAGGTGGATACTAAACTGGGTTTCCTTGATGAGAAAAAGTTTCTCTTTGCCGTTCAGGAAACACCCATGTTTGCCCTAAAGGTGATGAAAAGTTACTCAGAGCGTCTGAGTCGCTTGCAGCACATGCTCTAAAGCACCTCAAGCAGAAGTTGCAAAATGAGTGAAAAAAGCAGGGGAGCAGGGAGCAGGGAGCAGGGGAGAAAAACCAGCAAAAAAGCGGGTGTTGCTCTCAACCTGCGTGAGAAAAGAAGCAAGGGGGCTTTTGCCCACAATTCGGCTTGGTTTGTACCTTTTCCCCTGCCCCCTGCCCCC
>NZ_WBKL01000050.1:0-51574 GCF_015714705.1 Nostoc sp. NZL
GGCAGAAGCCTCTCGAAAAATTAACCCCTGGAAGAGTTGCTCAAGCTATGGGTGGAGTTTTTGCGGTGATTGGTACTCCAGCCCAACCACCCAAATCTCGCGGAAAGTCTCCAGGCTGGAAGACGGATCAACCACGTAAACGTAGAATTCGCTACCCCATAGTTAAAAAAACTACAACCAAGCCCCGCAAAGAGCAATCAGAATCTGCTTAGTAGTGTAGATTTTCATCTCTGAAGTCTGTTTCTTTTCAACTCAGCGTTGCTGAGTCTTTTCTTGTTGCCTAGTCTAAACTCCAGTAAAATAAGCTTACTTCAAAAAGAGGCAAATACAATTAAACAATTCAAAACAGTGCTTATTATGTAATACCAATTCTCTTTAAACTGGCACTGAATAATTACTTAATATCTCTCTTACTTTGCGTACTTTGCGCCCTTTGCGGTTCGTTTAATAAAACTTACGTGCATCTTCATGGAGAATTAGTATCACTCTATTTACAAACTTTTTTCAACTTCCCTAGCAGCAGTTAAGATATAGATTCTAATGTCTGTGAATCTTTCTGTTCAGAAACGTATCGCAGAATTTCATCTACGGCTCGCTTTACTCCGCCAGCCGCACGACAAGCATCACCCAAACGACCACTATTTACTTGGAAAGAGCTATTATCAAAAATTTGCTGCGCCGTTTGCCGCAAACCTTCTGAAGTTATATCTTCTAACATCATCATAATTCCTGCACCCTGCTCCTGAATGCGGCGGGAAATGATTTCTTGCTCATAAGTTTGTGGTACTGCAATCATTGGCACCGAATACCAGACAGCTTCCCGTGTTCCACCACCTGCACCGTGCATAATGAATAGACTGGCACGCTCTAATATTTCTAATTGGGGAACAGTACCCGTAGGTCGAATGATAAAGTTTTCTGGGATATCTCCTAAAAGTGTGACATCTAAAGCTGGACTCAACACCATTACCACCTGAGCATCTGTGTTAGCAAAAGCCTCAATGCATTTATGGTAAAATCCCAAACCTGGGTCGTGAATATTCCCAAATGAAATCAGGATGAGCTTGGATGAATTCAATTTCTCCATTGGGAAATCATATTCTACTGCCCGCACGGGATTACAAGGGCCAACAAAATGAAAGCGTTCATCAAATTTATCGCTATAAGGTTGGAGTTCTAGGGGTAAATAACAAATGTTGAGAGGTTCAATATTAGTAAAAGTGTCAACAAATTTAATTGGAGGTACACCATAAGTTGTTCGTAATTCACGTTGATGTTGACGATAGTGCTTCATCCCACCAGCCGCCTCTTTTAACAATCGTGGTAGTTTCTTCCTCAGCCAAGGACATTCATAGAAACTTTCGGGAGTAAAAGCGGCTGTAGCAATGGAATTAACGGCAGGAATATTGAGCAACTGTGCCACTAGCCTTCCCCAGAGACAGAGAGAGTCGTGAATAATATAATCTGGCTTTTCTGCACGCACTGATTCTAAGAGTGCTGGTAGCATCTCACGAGTACACCAAGTTAGAGAAGGCACTAGAGACATTTCATTTTCAGATGGTGGTGCTGTCTCAGGATTGAGTTGAGGATAGCAACGAAAAGCAGCTCCAAAAGACTCGATTTCTTGTTGAAAATGGGGAACCTCGTAATAAATTACCTCTTCACCTCTCTTTATCAACTCCGTCATTAATCCAAAGGTTGGAATAACGTGCCCGGCGGCGGAAACGTTCATAAATATTACACGACTCATAGAAAATACCCTGCTAGTTAGACAAATTTAAAGATTAACAATAACCTGATGATATTTTTTGAGAGTAGGGCGATGACCAACACTAATAAAGGTTGTTTCCGTCTCTACTAAAAGACTATAAAGATGTTCTTCGTTGTTAATATCTAAAGCACTGGTCGCTTCATCTAAAATTGCATATTTTGGTTTCGTAACTAAAAGCCGAGCAAAAGCTAATCTTTGTTGTTCCCCCAAAGAAAGAACATCACTCCAATCTTGCTCGACCTCAAAACCACCAAACCGTTCTGCTAAGTCTGACAGATTGACTCTGTGGAGAACTTGATGAAGTTCTTCATCACTCAGATTAACCTTGGCGTTAGGATAGATTAACTGCTCCCGAAGAGTCCCTAAAATCATGTAAGGACGCTGCGGTAAAAATAGCATTTCTTCTAATTCTGGACGAACAATCACACCTGTTCCCGAATTCCATAAACCCGCTAAGGCACGCAACAAAGAACTTTTGCCACAACCGCTATCTCCCATAATTAGTAATCCCTGTCCTGTTGGCAGTGCTACAGAAAGGTTGCTAAATAAAGTTTTTTGATAATTGGGTGTTTCGACAGTCAGATTTTCCAAGGCTAAACGGCTGTCTATGACTATATCAATAGTCCTAGAATTAGCTATTGCTTTACTTGGCTGTTTGAGATATTCATAAAATACGTATAAGCGATTAATTGAAGCAGCAAATTTAGTAAATTTTTCAAACTGATACATAATCAAATTCACAGAAAAAGCAACCTGCCCAAAGGCACCACCAGCTTCTGTGACTTTTCCTACCTCCGTCTCACCTGACAGAATTTGGTTTCCTAAAATCAATGCTGGTATGATCCAGGGGAGATAACCAAACTGATATTTAAATATGTTTAAATACACCTCTGACCATAATATCAATCGCTTAAAGTTATTAAAAACTGCATTAAATATAAGTTTGATTTTATTAGCTTCCTGAAGGATGCCGTTATAGAAAGCAATAGACTCAGCATTCTCTCTGATGCGGACTAAACCAAAGCGAAAATCAGCTTCTTTTTTTAGTTGCTCAAAATTCAGTTGCGTTAATTTTCTGCCATAGAACCCAATAGTTATGGCGTAGGCTAAAATAGAGTAAACTACCAGAGCAATAACTAGATTTTTGGAAATAGACCAGAGAATGACACTAAAAGCAATTACGACAAAAACAGATTCCAGACAATTCACCAGCAACTGAATAGATTGCTGGCAGAAATTGGCAACATCTTCAGAAATACGTTGGTCTGGGTTATCAATCTCTTTATGAGAGTTACTCAGATCATAAAAAGCGCGATTTTGGAAATATTGATTGAGTAAATGATGGGTTAACCATCGTCGCCAATAAATGCCGATTGTCTCTCGCAGAAAACCATAGCCAGAATTTAGGAAACCAAAGACGATTATTCCCCCGAAGGCAACTAGTATACCTTGCCAGAATTTAGTACTATTATGGGCGGAAAGGGCAGAAATTAAATCTCCCTGTATAGTATTTAAGAAAACCTTGACTTGAGTGGTAGCTAACAATAAAACTCCGAGAAGCACAAGTAAACCTATAGCACCTCGTTTTTCATTGCCTAACCAATAGAGTTGAGCGATCGCCCAAAACCGTTTAACCGCTTTCAAGCTGAATCGATTCATTTGTAGACTATATAAATTTTTCTAGTTTTGAGGATTTTCATAACTACGCCCTCTATTCATTGCGGTAGGGATTAATCAGAGACAAGTTCAAAAGAAAGTCTTATTGACGATCGCAATTTACCCCCTACTAGCGATCGCTAACTTTATCTATGTATATCTACTCCGTGATCTAGAGTTTACGCACTTCGTCTTAGTTAAAATAAGTAGTACTTTCATTTCAACTTGACCAAGTATACATATAATACAGAACGACAACTAAATCATAATTTTATACATAAAAATGCGTATTTTCACATTTATTTGGTTAGGACAACTAATTTCTCTGATTGGCGTGTCTATGACCGGGTTTGCTCTGGATATCTCGGTATTTCAGCAAACTGGCTCTGCCACCCAATTTGCTTTCCTTACCCTGACTTGTACGATACCGCTCATCGTCATTTCGCCAATAGCAGGCACATTAGTCGATCGTTGGGATCGTCGCTGGATCATGATTATTAGTCATGTCTGTAAAGGACTGTGTACCCTAATTCTGATACTACTAATCAGTATTGGTCAATTAGAGATTTGGCACATCTATCTCAGAAATATCATAACTTCTATCATCGGTGCTTTCCATACGCCTGCTTATAAAGCTTCCATTACCTCTTTAGTGCCTCAAGAGGATTTAGCACGGGTGAGCGGTATGATTCAATTGGGCATGGGCATTCAGCAAATCATTTCGCCTTTACTAGCAGGGATTTTACTAGCTATTGTTAAGCAAAAAGGCATTCTGATTATCGACTTCGCAACTTTACTGGTTGCCCTTGTTCCGCTTCTGTTGGTGCGATTCCCTGAGATCAGCCCGGTTACTGAAGCGAATGAGTCCACTCCGCCTGCCTCATTTTTGCGAGAAACACTCTACGGCTGGACTTATTTAACAGAGCGTCCTGGACTACTCAGCTTTGTGCTTCTGTTCACCATTTACCAATTCTTGGTTGGCTTCGTGAGTGTACTAAGCTTTCCCCTAATTCTTTCATTAACTACGCCAACTAGCTTAGGACAGATTGCATTTCTTAGCGGTCTTGGTATGTTCGTGGGGGCTATAGTGATGAGCACATGGAAGAATAGTTGGCAGAACTTAATCAGCCCTGTTCTAATCACTATGTCGGTAAGTGGGGTATGCATTGCCCTTGCGGGTTTACGCCCTTCTATTATCCAAATTGCGATCGCTACTTTACTTTTCTTCCTGACTGCGCCTTTCATCAATGGCTCAGTACAAGTTATTTTACAAACAAAAGTTGCCGAGTCGGTACAGGGAAGAGTATTTGCATTAACCGGAGCAATGTGGGGGGCGGCTATACCGCTCGCTGCGATCGTTGCAGGCCCCCTAGCTGACTATGTTTTCGAGCCACTGATGGCTTTTGATGGAGTTTGGTCTCAAGTACTAGTTGGCCAAATAATTGGTTCTGGGCCTGGTCGTGGGATTGGACTATTGTTTGTAATTATCGGGTGTTTTATATTAATGACAGCATTTATTGGCTCCCAATACCCTGCCATCCGAGACTTGGAAGTTAATGTAGCTGATTTTGAATCTTCAGCAGGCAATGTTACCCCCATGTAGGGATTAAAAAGGTAATAAAACTTGCTTCTAAGTAAGTCGGTGCAATAAAACCAAACTATGTAAAAAAGTAAATAAAGCTCAAACTCTTTCTCTCCCTGCTCCCTGCTCCCTGCCCCCTGCCTTATTGCAACAATAATTATTTACGCCGACTTACTTATTCTTGAGCTTTACTTGTCACCTGTAATAGTCGTCCTAAGACAAATGTGAATGGTGGAAGTTTAATTCGCATACCACCTTCCACAAGATGGAATACTCCCCCCGATGTAGCAATCAACATATCGACTCCGCAGAACTTGCCGTACCAATTAGGAATCTTTAAAGCCTCCTCAACTACTGGTGTAGACCCCAGGTTCATCGCCACAAAAAGCGGCTGTTCATCCTCTGCACCATGAATGAGTACACACCAGAGACCATTATTCCTAGAGCATAAGAGAGTACGGTTTCCACTATGAATTAGTCTATTTTGAAACCTAATTTCGGCAAGCTGTCGAATTAGTAAAAAACTTGGGTGGTTTTTATTATATGGTTCAAAAATTTTGCGGTTAATCGGCCCAAATTCCCACACACAAGCAGGGTTATCAAACATATCTTCCCGCACATAGCAATCATGACCAATGCACTCACCTGTATCCTGGTGTTGATGCATCCCTAAAGCGCCAGAAAATTCTTGCTCGGTTCCTTGATAGATAGAAGGTATTTGCGGCCCTAATATCAAGCAAGCAAGTGCAAAATATAACCGGACTCGCGCTTCATCCTGATTTCCTAGACAACTCAAGAAGTGATGGAAAATTCTACTTGTGTCTTGGTTATCGAGGAACATAATATTATTCCGCCAACCAGCATGATATGGGTGCGATGGCTCTAGAAAACCGCAAAAATAATCTGCCAAACCCCCTAGCCAATTACCATCAGCCAAAGAACGCTTGACAGCATAATAAGTCGGATAGTCGATCAGATTTGAAAATTTCGCTCCATTGTAGGCAATTACTTCTTCGTGAGTACTACCAGCGTGTTCAGCTATTTGCAGAAACTGCTTTTTTCCAAGATAGGCAGCATACCTTGATATCTCTTCAACGCAAGGCTCCCAGAAATCAAGACCAACGTGACGTGCTGAATCGTATCGGAAGCCATCAATATCTGTTTCTGCAATCCAGTATTTTAGGTGTTGAATCAGTAATTCTCGGACGTAGCTTGTCTCTGTTCGCCAATCTTCCAAGAAGCCAAAGAGCCTTTGATTTACCATATCAGTGTATTCAGGCCCGTGGAAGAGTAATGTGTTACGGGCTTCTATAGGAAAAGGCATAACCGCAGAGCCATCACCTTGCACATACTTGAACTCTCCCCCTGGTGGCCCCCCATACTCTTCCCAGTTAATACTATCTGCAATATGGTTGTTAACAACGTCTAAAATGACAGCAATATTAGCTTCATGAGCAGTTTTCACCAGTTCACGCAGACACATAAGTGTACCCAAACGTGGATCAACCATCAATAGGTGAATGGGATGATAGCCATGATAGCCATCAGCAGCATTGACATAGACAGGGCTGAGGATAATGGCTCGAATTCCTAATGACTTCAAGTATGTTATCTGCTCAATTACGCCCCGAATCGTCCCACCATGACTTGTATAGGGTGAAGTCGGATCATATTTGACTGCACTCAGACCAGTGTAGTTGCTGTCTGCACTGCGAGCAAATCGATCAATCATGATTGAGTAAAATAGACGTGCTTCCCAATCATCGGGACTAGATGTCATTGCAACCTTTGGTTTTAGTCCATATAAAGGCTGATTATCTACATAGCCCAGAAATACAGATGGGATTTCAGCCATTGAGCGGGGTGCTTCATCACAGACTAACAAGAAATGCGATCGCGTGCTTGTATGTTCATTACCAAATGTATCGACATAACCTAAACTGTAACGATATCCTCCCCCGCTATTCATAGGCGGTAGGATGGCTGAGAACATTTGGAAGCCATTTTCTATAACGATTTCAGCTTGTGCCGTAATTCGATCTGAATCGGAATATCCTTGTCCATCATTCAATTCATAAACTATCTGACCATAATCTGGATTTTTAAATAAGTGAACACCAAATCTGATGGAGATTTTTTCATCGCTCCTAAACACCCAAGTATATGGTGCTGTGCTAGGGTCTAAATGTACTTCACAGTATTCGTCAAAATAACGCATAGAGCATTCCTACGAATTAAAAATGGTGAGTTAGCAAACAAGTTAGCTCAGGTGATGGACTTATCTCTCAAAACATCTACTTCTGTCTCGCTTATTTGCCAATTCACCTTCCAGTTGAGCGAAAAATTCCAAAAAGTTACACCAACGATTGCTACTAATTTTGCAATGTATTCATTCATCTCGAATTTATAAAAGAGCCAATTTACAATTAAACTATTAAAAATCAGTCCAAAAAAACAAATTAGGTTGAACTGGAAAAAACGTCGCAACCGCGTGTCTAATTGTTTCTGAACAGATACATCTCCAAAAGTCCATAGCTCATTCCAGATAAAATTATTAATGATTGCTATCTCTGTTGAAATTATTGCACTTGGAGTTAACATCCAACCCAATAGAGTATGTAAAATATAGAATCCTCCTAAGTCTACAAAGACACCACTTAAACCCACTATGGCGAAACGAATCAGCCTATTCACAACCAGCCAAGGAAGCCTTAAACACAGTCGATTTATTAGAATATTAATCTCAAGACATTGATTCATTCGGCTTATAGGGTTTTAGTTTTCACAACTTATTACAGTTTCAAGTTCTACTGTTTACGATTGCTCAATTTTATCGAATTGCCATAAACCTCCAGGTGGTAGATTAAGCACTTTAATAACTTTCAAAGAATAGGTTTTATCTTGCTCCAGTTGATGAAATAAACTACTATTATTTTGCATAAATAAAATGTGACTATATTTCGGAGGAATCAGTAGCAGACTATCATCTGCTACTGGTAGTAGGCTAACTTTTGGTGAATAACGGCTTAAGGTTAGGATTCCTCCCAAATTAATAGGAGAATCATTAATTACCAGTAAAGGTCTCTCTGATTCCTTAAGAAATTGACCTGTTTCTCTGATAAATTGTCCATCCGATTGCGTCCACCAATTTCCAGCTTGAAAAAATCTGACATCAGAAATCAACCCAGCTATCAGCAATCCGACTAGTAGGGATTGAGAGATGTTTTTCTGCCACGTCTTTTCTTGGAAAATATGAAAAGCTAAAACATAGGCTACAATAATTTCTAGGCTGAGATATAAAGGCAATTGGTAGCGAACTTGGATGGAGCGAATTCCACCAGAGATTAGATCATATATTACTAACAATAGGCTGGTAAATCCTCCCATTAAAAAAATTAATAGGCTGGTTTTATATTTTGATATTTTTATGGTGAAAAAAATCAAATAAACAATCAAACTTAAGCTGAATATTAATGCAGTAATGCTATAAAATAGAGAACCTTCAAGAGTAAAACTATTAAAGGCAAAAATATCTGAGGTTAAATTAAGATCAAAAAATATTCGGGTAACTCGAATCAGAAAAATAGCGATTAGCTCAAAGGGATTATTTATCCATTTTACTGCCGACCCTGAAGTTAGCTCTAGTGCTGTCCTCGTGTGGGGAATGATAAAAATTAACCAGGGCAAAAGCATTAAAAAAGCAACAATACTAACAAGCAGATAATTGAGTAAGGTTTTCGTAAAGCGAAATTGTTGTTGAATAGCTACATAAATACCATGAGTTATCATTACTAAAACTGTGAATAAATGGGTGTATAATCCCAAGGCTAAGGTGAGGGTATACACAACCCAATTTACTTTATTGTCTTGTCTAATAGTTCGCAATAATGCAGCACTAGATAGTAAAATTTCTACCATCCACAAACTGTATTGACGGGCTTCTTGAGCAAAAAATAACTGCAAAGGAGAAACGGCAACCAATGCCATTGCCACCCATCCCACAACGGTCGACTCAAACAACTCTAAACACAGCCAATACACGCTGGGAAATATCAACATACTGATGAGTGCTGAGAAACTCCTCACCCCAGTAGGCGAATCTCCAAATACTTGCGCCCACAATCTCACCATTACGTAATATAAGGGGGGATGCTGTGGGTCTGAGGTGATTAAGTAATTCACTGTATCAGCCACACCATGATCTGGATTAATATACTGATATTTGTCGAAGATGGTAATAGGAATTGTGCCTTGATAATTAGAAACTTCCTGTTTTAACTCGGCTACCGTGTGACCAGAAATTGCTACAGATGTCCAAGATTCATCACAGCAGTATATTTTGTGTCCTAGATGGGCAAAGCGAAAGAAAATACCTAACCCGATGAGGATTATTACTAAGATTTTTAACCAATTTGGGGGATTTACTTTTGCTAGTATTTGTGAATTGTCCATTTATTGCACATGTATCATTACCGAGAAAGTTGTTGTTGTTAGCACCGATTGGAGGGTCTTTTAGTAGACTGTAAGGCATCATTTATGGTTTGGAGTCGTACTCTTTGCGCTAACAGCACCTTACGAAATCCTCAGACTCAAATAGGATTGCTATAATCATCATCCATTTTCTTAGCAACCACGACCATATCAATCAAATGCATTTTTTTTAAAGTTTCATTTTGATTAACTTGGTGTTCAAGGTCTAATATTTCTGCAACACTTTCTATCGGTTTGATTGGTCGATAGAGGCGGGCTTGAATTTGCGGGTATTCAATATATGTGCCCACCTGCATAGTTTTATGAGTATAAAACTCAGAATGGTAAGCTTCCCATTGCTTGATGGTAAATAGCGGTGTAGCAGGAAGTTGATAAAATTCTGATTCAGATTTGAACTCATCCCCAAATGTTTCTTGCAATGTGGGATTAAAAGGGTTGGTAAGGAGGGTTTGGAAAAGGTCAAAAGGCATGTATCGAATCCCTAACCCTGCCGAATGTCCATTTTTACAAATATCAAAAAATTCTTCTCGTGTAATTAGAATATGTTGATGATTAAACTCTTTGTTGTCACGAAAATGATACAGAATTGGAGACTTGCAAGCAAATATAACTAAAGAACCGTTCGGCTTAAGAAATTTATAAAAAGCAGCAATACTTTCTTGAATAACATCCAAAGAAATATGTTCAAAAATGTGTGAGCAAACGATCAAATCGAAATTACCATATTGTGATATTGCTTTACTTTGCATCACATCATTCAGGAGATGGACTTTCTCACTTTTTAGTGGTGATGAATAGATTTCTTTTAGCAATCGCTCATATTCATTAGTTTGTACAAAGTCATCATTCTGTAATTTTTTTAATAGTTCTTGGTCTTGGTTAATTAGACATTTGGCTACTAGTGAAGCGTGTAAGAATCTCCTGAGGTCTGGTTCGACCATAACAATCTTTTTAGCTAACCATAGACGAGGAAGTAATCTTCCTAGTCCACATCCAGCATCAAGAATGACTGCATCAGGCGTGATCAAATCCTGAATGTTATTAGTCCAAACTTCTTTATCTCTAGCTTTCCAAGCTTCATGAGCCACATCTGTAACCCATTGGTATGGGTCAACTGTATCGTAGGTAGTAGCAGTGATTTTTTCCATTAAAGATACCTCAATGATGCTAAAGCAGAATTTGGTTATCATGTATTAGCAACAGATGTTAAGAGACAGATGTTGCGGTTATGAAAACTTTAAAATAATGGATAGCTGGCTTTAATTCAATACAGTTCAGTTAAGCATTTCTTTCTTCCCTTTTTTCTCTTTCTTCTCTTCCTTCGCGCCCTTTGCGTCCTTTGCGGTTCGTTAAAAAACTGACTTTGTTTGACAAAGAGTTAAGCCTTAACTGAACCGTATTGGGATTTAATTATCTTTTTGTATACTTAAATATATATAATTAGTTAATAAATTATCACCTGTTTTCCTTAATACAAAAAACTCTATAGACTAATTTAAAGTGGATGTAAACAAAAGCAATAAACCTATGTTTATCCACCTACCTTAGATATTTTCTCAATGTTCTTGATCAAACGTATTTATTATCATCTTATTGTTTATTATTTCTCCATCACTAATTAATAATTCTTCATCCATTTCTTTCAATACAAAATAATTGTATAAGCTGACTGAGATGATTAAAACAAGTAGCCCTTCAAGAACCATCAAAAAACCGATTCCACGCCCTGAACCAGTTTCAATTACCCGCCCTACAGTACTAGCAAGTAGCCCATCATTAGATAGCATAGGTTCCAGAAATCCATCGGTTAGGGGACTGGCACTAAGATTACCAAAAGCCCCACCCAAGCCTGCCAAAGTGTAGAACAATGAAAGAACACGTCCCTGGACATTTTGGGGGATGCTAGTTTGCAAAATTGTACTATTAGTACTTAGAATAATGGGCAAGGTAAAAAATGAAATAAAAATGCCCAAGGCGATGGTAGGAATAAAGGGTTTAATGCCAGTGATTAGTAGACCTATCCCATTTAATGCCGAAAATATAAATAGAGCAGAGATAGATTTTTTGCCTCCTCCCCAGATACTCATAAGGATGCTGCCAGCAACCATTCCACAGCCGGCAATTGACATTACACTTCCAAATGTTGTAGCTGAAGAGAAAGATAATATTAAGGGATTAATCAAGACAGAAGTCATGCCGTTCACAAAAAAATAAATTGTCATGAATGACAGTAGAATCAGCAAGAAAAAGCGAGAAGAAATATTTTCCCAGCCATAAACAATATCATTCATGATGGTAGATATTCCCATTGTTGACAGAATACTAGATTCCGGCTGAGGAATATGAATAAATAGTAGGGTTAACAATGCAATTAAATAGGTAGACAAATCAATCAGCAGCAAGCCCTGAAGTTGTACATTAGCAATGAGTAGACCTGCCAAGATTGGTGCAACCAGTTGTCCTAATGCTGTGCTGAACTGAATCAAGCCATTAGCTCTCCCCATCTGATTGCTAGGAACCATCAAAGGTAAAGCAGCACCTTTGGCAGTCATTTGAAAAGAACCGCAGACTGAGGTAAAAAACGCAGAAACATAAGTATGCCAAAGTTGCAGATTGCCAGTCAGTAACAGTACAGCAAGTGTGAGTGTGATTAAAGCCGCAGCTATTTCACTAAAAATAATTGTCCATTTTCGATTCCATCTATCTATTAATGCACCGGCAAAGGGAGTGATTAATACACCGGGTAATGTTGTAAAAAAGATAACTAGACTAAGTTGTGTAACAGCATGAGTATTCTGATAAACCCAGATACCTAAACCAAATCCTGTTAGGCGATTTCCAATTTCAGACAGAGACTGCCCCAGCCAAAAGAGGGTAAAATTACGCAGTTCCCGAATTAGTTCAATTAGTTTAGTTACATACATATTTTATAAATTAGATGTATATTTTTTGGCTTGTAAGGTTTCAGGAGGTAAATTAACAAATGTTCTGAGGTTGAAAAAAATTACTTATTATACCATTCTAATATAGAATCATCGACTAAAAGCTCTCTTTAAAATAGTAGGTATTTGTGCTGCCAATCTCCGCCCAGGAGGAGTTAAAAATTGACTAATAGGTGGCTTAGACCAGAAATTTACAGAGATATTTAGCTCGTGATTTAAATTTTCTAGTGAGTATACTTGATGCCACCAAAAAGCAGGGATAAATAAAATTTCACCGAGTTCAACAATACACTCAAAATATTTGGCTTTTTGGAAATTGGGAAATTTATCCAAATCTGGCTTTTCAATATTTATTTGGCTCATGTGGGGGATTTTTGAACCAGCCGGAAAAGGATATAATGAAGATGTTTGTTGGGGGTCAAACAACAGAAAATGCTTGCGATCGCTAACTTGAATAAATAAGTTATCCATTGCGTCATAATGCAATGGAGATGTGTTACCGCCAGAACCAATCCAAATAGTTGGATCGACAAATAACTTTTTATCAAAATATTCTGGAAATTTAATATCTTGCAGGAGTTCGGGAAATTCTGTAGGGATTGACTGTTGTTGGAGATAGTAGAATTTATCAAATTTATTTTTTGAAATCAGGATGTTGATAAAGTCACTAAATTGCATTCTCTGTCTCAAATTAGCAAATCCATTTTCCAGATTGCCTGTAAAAATACTATTTTGAGAAACACTTATCTCAACCTCTTTATCACTGAATAAGCTAGTTAGATAATTCGCAGTCCATAAAGAGAGAGCATTCCAATCATTAATAGCACCAGTAATGATGACGGGTCTTCTAGGAGAGAGAAAATTACTTTGGAATTCCTCTCTTGTCGGTTGTTTAACCCGTTCAATGTGCCTCACTGTGGTTAAATCATGTTTACTCATCAAAAAATTCCTATTTGTAGATTTTTTCAGATCATCCCACACCTAAAAGGGGATGGGATAACACGAAAGACAGTTGACGGTTAACAGTCATCAGCCAACAGTTAACGGCGGCGGGGCGGCTATCCCGAACACCCCAAAAAGCAAGTGGGCTTCCCGCCGCCTTGGTGAATAACATGAAATTTACTGTTGTCCTTGATTTAAAAACATGACAATTCAGCCTTTTTTCAATCCTTTTTACGTTTTTCTTGGAGAAGTTTAGCCTTTTCTTCTGGTGTCATTTGCTTGAGGCGTAAAAACGCTTTCGCTATTTTTTCAGTGCGTCCTACTTGAGGTTCTCGCGCTAATAAAAGTTGTGCCATTTTTTCAATTCTTCGCGTATCAAAAAGTTCTCGTAATTCTAAATCAATCAAAAATACTTTTCTAATACGAGCATGAACTTGGGCGGCTAATAAAGAATGTCCGCCCAGTCGGAAAAAGTCATCCATAATTCCCACCCTATCGACTTGCAGAATTTCTTGCCAAATATAGGTTAATGCTTCTTCGATCGCATTTGTCGGCGCTGTATAATCAACTTGATGATCAAACTGATTTGGTAACGGTAGAGCAAGGCGATCAACTTTATTATTAGGTGTTAGAGGCATCGCATCTAGAAACACCCAAGAGTCAGGCAGCATATAATCGGGTAGTTTTGCCAACATATATGATTGCAAAGTTTCGAGAGGTGGTTTTTCAGCTTCAGATTTGACAACTAGATATGCAACAAGCTTTTTACCTGCTACAGTATCGTCAATAGCTTGGACAATAGCTTGTGCGATCGCAGGATGAGTTTCTAAAACGGTTTCAATTTCCCCTAGTTCGATGCGGAAACCACGGATTTTAACCTGGTAATCGATGCGTCCCAAAAATTCAATTTCACCATTGGGTAGCCAACGCGCCAAATCACCAGTCCGATATAATCGCTCACCGGGATTTGTGGCTAAGGGATTGGGAACAAATCTTTCCGCCGTCAAATCTGGTCTTTGGCGATAACCTCGTGCTAATCCTGCTCCCCCAATCAACAACTCACCTACAATCCCTTCTGGAACGGGATTACCAGCATTATCCCAAATATAAATTGATGTGTTGGCAATTCCTCTACCTATGGAATGTGCATCCTGTTGCAGCTTAATTTCTTTGATGGTAGACCAAATTGTGGTTTCTGTCGGGCCGTAAACATTCCACAGATTCACCTGAGAGTTGAGAAGAGACGTGGCTAAATCAACTGGCAAAGCTTCTCCACCGCAGAGGATGCGAAAACTATCATTTGGTTGCCAACCAGCAGCCAAGAGCAATCTCCAGGTAGTTGGAGTGGCTTGCATCACCGTGGCTTGGGATGTTTGCATTAGTTGAGCTAACTTAAATCCATCTCTGGTAGTTTCCTTGTCAGCTAGGACTAATTTTGCACCGCTAATTAATGGTAAGAAAAGTTCTAGTCCAGCAATATCAAAAGAAATTGTAGTTACTGCAACCAGGGTATCAGCAGCAGTCAGTCGCAGTTTTTCTTGGAAACTGAGGAGGAAATTCACTAAAGATTCATGCTGAATTTGTACTCCCTTGGGTCGTCCAGTGGAACCGGATGTATAGATAACGTAAGCTAAGTGATTGTTACCAGCAACCGCAGGTGGTGCGGTATCTGGTTGGGTCGAAACCGAATCTAGTAACAGAACTTTTGCTGATGATGCTGGAAGTGCTGACACAAGTTCATCTTCGGTGATGATTACAGCCGCCGCGCTGTCTGCAAGCATCCACTCCAGGCGATCGCGCGGGAAGGTAGGATCTAGTGGTACATAGGCCGCGCCTGCTTTCATAATTCCTAACAGTGCTATTAGCAAACCTGCATGACGCTCTAAACAAACCGCCACTAAGGTTTCTCGCGTCACACCAAGTTGCAGTAGTGCGTGACCAACTTGGTTAGATTTGCGTTCTAAAGCTGCGTAGGTTAGGGAGGGGAAAATAGCGATCGCATCGGGAGTTTGAGCGGCTTGCTGACTGAATAATTCATGTATTGGAGTATTGGAGTAATGGGTAATGGGTAATGGGTAATTTACCTTACCTAATTCCGCTTTCGATAACAAACCAATTTCACCAATGAATTGCGGTTTTTCTGTAACAAAACTGGTCAATATCTGGGTTAAATGATGTAATATATCTCCTCGTGTTTTTGCACTCCCAATCTGCTGCCCAAAAGCGATTTTCAGCGTCAAATGATCTCCTGGCAAGGCATATAGACTGATGGGGTAATGGTTTTTCTCCAAAGATTCAACAGAATGGATCGCCAGTTCTCCGGGATTTTGACGCAGGCTTTCTTCCACTGGGTAATTTTCGTAAACCACAATGGATTCAAACAACGGTTCTCCTCTGGGAATGTCACTCCATCCTTGAATATCTACTAAACGAGTGAAGGAATATTGATTAATTGCCGAGATGCGATCGCGCAATTCTATTAACCACGGTTTCAAGGGTGTGGCTGCATCTAATTTCAGACGCAAGGGTAAGGTGTTAATAAATAGACCCACCATCTCTGCAAAACCTGATAATTCGGTAGTACGTCCCGACACGGTGACACCAAAAATCACATCTTCAGAACCACTATATCGGCTCAAAAGAATGCCCCAAGCCGCTTGCACTAAAGTATTTAATGTTATTTGATTCTTTTGAGCAAAGGCTTTGAGTTGGGTGTAAATTTCTTTGGAGATAGTAGTTTGTAAGGTTTGGTAATCATCAGAAGGGTGTTTTTTAATACCAAAAGTAGTTGCTTCCCGGAAACCGCTTAATTCTTTGCGCCAGAAAGATTCTGCCAAACCAGATTCTTGTTTGTGCAACCAAGCAATAAAGTCTCGGTAGATGGGTGGTTGTGGTAAATTTGGGCGTTCTGTTTTAGCTTGGTAAAATGCGATCGCATCCCGGAAAACTAGCGGTAATGACCAACCATCCAAAAGGAGATGATGGTGAGTCCAGAGAAATTGCCATTTCTGTTCTTGGGTTCTCACTAACGTCATCCGCATCAGTGGGGCCCTTTCTGTTGAAAAGCTTTGGTGGCGGTCTGTTGTTAACAGAATTGACCATTTCATTGCTACTTCATTAATATCGCATCCGCGCCAGTCTTCGTAGACAAAGGGCAAATTGACTCGGCGGTGAATGCGTTGCAACGGTCGGGGTAAATCGCGCCAGACAAAGGAAGCGCGTAAACTAGGATGGCGGTTAATACAAGATTCCCAAGCTTTTTTAAAAGTTTCTACGTCTAGAAAACCCTCAATTTCACCACTCACCTGTTGTAGATAAATATCTTTTTCTGATTCATAATTTGCATGAAAAAGTATTCCTTCCTGAACCGGGGATAGAGGATAAATATCTTCCACATCGGTAGTTCGCGCCAAAGCAATAACCAGTTGTTCTGAATTAAGGTTAGCGAGGGGAAAATCAGCAGATGTTAAACTGTATTCTTGATGGCGGCTAGTTGCTAACAAAGTTTGTAAATGTTTAGAGAAACTATCTGCTAAACGGCGAATCGTTTCTTCTCGATGTAAAGCTTTGCTAAAACCAAACCGCATTTGGAGTTTGCCATTAGCAATTAAACTAGTAATTTCTAGTTGAAAAGCCCGCCTATTTTGTGGGTGTCGAGATAGCCCGACATCTTCGTTAGCTGGAGTAAAGGATGCTGCTTGGGAAAGGTTTTCATCAAATTGCCCCAAATAGTTAAACAGGATGCCTTGGGGGATTGGCGGTAAGATAGATGCGAATTCTGATTTTTGAGAGAGGATACCGTAAGCAAAGCCATTATTTGGCAAGTTCCGCAACTGTTCTTTGACGCTTTCTAAATTGCTGAATTGGCTCTTTTGAGATTTCTCTAATTTGCAAGGAAAAAGAGATGTAAACCATCCCACAGCATCAGAGACATCAATGGCAGTAAAATCGCTTTGTCGTCCGTGACTTTCTAGGGCAATTAATATTTTTGATTTACCCGTCCATTCTGTCACCACTTCTAAAAGAACTGCCAGCAAAACTTCCTGAATCCTAACTTTGTGAGTGCGTGGTAGCTCATAAAGGAGACTATCAGTTTCATCTTCGCTGAAATTGCATTCTATTTGAGTGGCAGAAATTTCTGTGTTCTCTGCTATGCCATCAGGAAAATCAAGGGGTAATTCAGAATTAGCTACTTGTTGGGTTTTCCAGAAAGCTACTTCTTCTTGCCAATCAGAATTTTCAGTTAGGGTGTGTAAATGTTGAGTCCACTGTGGAAAACCAACACTATGAGCAGATAAGGAAATTTCCTGTTCCTTTTGTAAAGCATCACAAGCGATCGCTAAATCTTGCAAAATGACGCGCCACGAAATACCATCAACGATGAGGTGATGGATAATTAGCAGTAATTTATCGGATTTATTCTCATCAGTATGGAAGTAGACGGCGCGAAAGAGAGGCCCAGTGGCTAAATTAAGTTGTGCTTGAAATTGACTGGCAATTTTTTGTAATTCTGTTTGAGAAATAGCAGCCAGGTTAACAATATCAAAATTTAAAACATTACTATCATCATCTAACCATTGTATCCATCCAGCTTCGGTTTGGCGGAATCGCAGGCGAAAAGCTGGGTGACTTGCGGCAATATAACTTAATGCAGTTTGAAAATGCGACGCATTAAATCCCGGTTTGACATCCAATAAAACCGTCTGATTCCAGTATTCAGGATGTTCTAAGGATTGCTGAAAAAACCATTGCTGAATAGGAGTTAGCGCTATTTCACTTCCTACAGAAATTGATAAAGCATTGGGTAATTTTGTTGTTGTTTTAATATGAGGTACAAGTGCTGCAACTTGGGGATTTTTAAACAACTCTTGTGGCGTGAAATAAAGTCCAACATCCCGTGCTTTAGCAATAATTTGCAAGGCAAGAATCGAATCTCCTCCCAGTTCAAAGAAGTCATCTTTAATTCCCACACGAGATACTTGTAGTACTTGCTGCCAAAGTTTAGTTAAAATCTCTTCAGTTTTGGTTTGTGGGGCAATGTATTCCTCACGAGCTATGATATTCTCTTCATCAGGAGCGGGTAAAGCGTTAAGGTTAATTTTCCCATTAGGCAGTAACGGCCAAGCATCGAGACTGACAAACACCGAAGGAATCATATAATCAGGGAGCAGGGCAGATAATTGCGATCGCAAAACTGTTTGCCAGGATGTCGGTGGTGTTTTCAGTTCCAGATAAGCAACTAGTCGATTGGGTTTACCAGGAGTAGCAATAGCTTTGGTGACAGCCCGAACTACCCAAGCTTGTTTTTCTAAAGCTGCCACAATCTCGCCAGTTTCGATGCGGAAACCTCGAATTTTGACTTGTTGATCTGCACGTCCTAGAAACTCAATCCTACCATCAGGTAAATACCGGGCGCGATCGCCTGTGCGGTACATCCGACTGCCTGCATTTTCAACAAAAGGATCAGGTAAAAAGCTTGCGGCGGTCATGCTTGGGGCATTCCAGTAACCACGGGCTAATTGGGAGCCAGCCACAAATAATTCACCCGGTGTACCAATAGGCACAGGTTGCAGATGAGAATTTAGGATATATAAACGAGTGTTGCTGACTGGTTTGCCGATGGGAATAACCTCGGTAATTTCCTTTTCTCCACAACAATGAAAAGCAACATCAATAGTTGTTTCCGCCGGGCCATAAAGATTCACCAATTTAGATGCAACTTCTCTAAACTCATCCCACACCCGTCTTTTCAGCGCTTCACCACCGCTAAAAACTAAACGCAGACATGAACATTCAGAAAATCCCGGTTCACCAAGGAGTATTTCTAAAAGACTCGGTACTAATTGCAGCAAAGTCACATTTTCTTGCTGAATAGTTTTGACTAGATACGCCGGATCTTTATGACCTCCCGGCTTCGCCATCACGAGTTTAGCTCCCACCATCAAAGGTGTCCAGAATTCCCACACCGAAGCATCAAAGCTAAATGGTGTCTTTTGCAACACTACATCCTCACAATTCACCCCAAAAGTCTCTAAAAACCAAGCTTGATGCTGGGCCAAAGCCCCATGGGAAATCGCAATACCTTTCGGTCGTCCAGTAGAACCAGATGTAAATATGATATAGGCGATATTGTCAGCCAAAACCTGAATTTGTAAATCTTCAACAGATTGAACTGCAATTTCTTCCCTATAAATATCAACACAGATAACTTGACAAAAATCATCCAAAAAATTTGTTTTACTCTCGTTACTCTGCGGTTCGTTTTTCCCATTCCACATTTCTAAATCAGAACGAGACAGCAGCAAACTAACATTAGCATCCTCCAACATCGACTGAATACGCACAGCCGGATAATCAGGGTCAATTGGCACATAGCAACCACCTGCCTTCAGAACCGCCAACATAGTGCAAACCATGTCTAAAGAACGTTCCAAACAAATACCCACAGGCTGTTCTACACTAATACCAAACTCACCCAAAAATCGCGCCAACTGATTAGCTTTTTGATTCAATTGGGCATAAGTCCAACTTTCTCCCTCACAAATAACAGCGATAGAATCAGGATTTTCTGCTGCTTGTTGGGCGAAAATTTCATGTATTGCTGATTGGGAATTGGGGATTGGGAATTGCGAATTTTGAATTGAGCTATCTATACTTAATTCACGATGAGCCTGTGGATTTGCAATTAGCAACTCTAAACTGTTTTGGCAATAGTTAGCAACATTCTTGATTTGCTCATCATCAAATTGTTGACGATCATAGGTGATATTAAACGAAAGAAGTCCCGCTCCTACTTCCTCACTCCAACTGACAGCAAAAGGAATATTTGTTTCATCTAAAGATTCCGCCTGGATTAATTCTACTTCCCGCCAATTGAGCAGTCCTTGATAAACGTGAAAATGAACGAAATTAAAAGAACTTTCATATAAAGGTTGATTCCCATTTAACCTTTGCAATTCTGCCAAAGGAAACCGACGATTTGGCATTAACTCTTGTTCAGCCCGCCAAGTTTCTGCAATTAAATCAACCCAAGAACCTCTTGGTAAAGACAAACGTAATGGCAATGTATTTAAGAATAGTCCTAAAACGCGATCGCTGTCAGTTTCTGTCGGTCTACCACTGCTCACCAATCCAGTAACCACTTCTGTATCGCCAGAGCAAAAACCAATAACTTGGAGATGAACTGCTAGTAATAACGTTTTTAGAGGAACACCCAATTGCTTAGATAAAGCTTTTAAATTGCGGGAAATTGTTTCTGATAAAGTGAGATCAAATTTCCCCATTTTTGTTTCTAGGGGAACGACACCCGGCCACCTTGGTAGTTTAGTGAAGGGAATTTCCACCAGTTTATTTTGCCAAAACTCTCGCTGATTTCTATCAACCAAAGCTTGTTTTTCTAAGGTAATAAACCTAGAGTATTTCAAAGCTGGTGGAGTTGGTGGCGCAGGTACACCCCGATCAAGTAGATACAGGTATAAGCCTGTTAATTCTGATAAAAAGTTAGCTAAACTCCATCCATCCATGATGGCATGATGCAAAGTAAAAGATGCTTGCATCACATTATCATCGAGTAGATGAATATGAAAACGCATTAATGGCGCACTCTTGTAATCGAAGCGATTTTCCCGTTCGTTGGCAATAAATGTTTTTACATAATCATCTTGTGCAGAGGGCGATAAATTAGTTAAATCCTCAAAAACAACTTTAGGAGTTACTTCTTTAACAACTGCCTGAATCGGTTGACTAAATTCAGCTAAATAAAATGCCGTCCGTAATATTTGATGTCTGGCAAACATTTGGGTATAAGCTGCTTCCCAAACTTTGAGATCAAAAGGTATACGAATTCGGAAGCTGAAAACATCATGGTAAGTTGTAGAAGTTTGTGAATATTCACCATGAAAGAGCATTCCTGCTTGCAGTTGTGCCAAAGGATAAGCATCCTCAGCCCAATTTTGGAGCTTTTCTTTATCTGCAAGTGAAATTAAAGCGAAGGGTTCTTCATCAATCTTATCGCTGTCTACTACTTCTGATTTTGCCAACAAGTTGGCTAAATCCAACAGCACAGGATGGGCAAAAATTTGCTCTAATTTTAAGTTCAATCCTTGAGTTTGTGCGAGCGAAACAACGCGAATACTGCGGATAGAATCGCCACCCAAAACAAAATAATTATCAAATCGTCCGATGCGATTTATACCTAAAACTTGTTGCCAAATGTCAGCTAAAATTTCCTCGATGGGTGTAGCGGGAGGAACAAAGGCAACTTCAAGATTTTCCCGTTTAATTTCTGGTGCGGGTAGCGCTTTGCGATCAATTTTACCATTAGCTGTCAGTGGTAATCGCTCCAGATAAACAATCTGCGACGGTATCATATAATCTGGCAAATGCTGCTGCAAATAATTTCGCAGTGTTTCGATGGTTGGTTGCTTTCCACGAGTACAAACTACATAAGCAATTAAGCGTTGTTGATTGCTTTCCAGACTTTTCACGGATTCTGGAAAACCTCTCTCCAAACCTGTCTCCTGCAAGGAGAGAGGCTTTGAATTCTCCCCCTTCCCTACAAGGGAAGGGGGCTGGGGGGTTAGGTTTCGCGTTAGCTTTTCCACATGACCTGAATTGTCAAGATTGCTTTGGGCTTCAGAATGAACTAAAACAATAGTTTCCTGCACCTCAGGGAACTGGGAAATAACGGCTTCGATTTCGCCAATTTCAATGCGGAAACCGCGAATTTTCACTTGATAATCTATGCGTCCCAGATATTCCAAATCGCCGTTAGGGAGAAAACGCCCTAAATCACCAGTGCGATACAAGCGCGATAGTGAATCTACTGAAAAAGCATCTTCTACAAAGCGTTCTGCGGTTAATTCTGGTCGATTAAGATAACCACGCGCCACTCCAGCCCCCCCAACATAAATTTCACCAATCACTCCAGTTGGTAGGGGATTACCATCAGAATCCAGGATATGGAGACGTAAATCGGGGATTGGTTGACCAATTAAGCTACCAGATGAGTCATCTATATCTTTTTTGCTAATAACTCTATAGGTAACGTGGACTGTTGTTTCTGTAATTCCGTACATATTCACCAAGCGCGTCTGATTTTCTCCATGACGTTCAAACCAGGGACGCAAACTTGGTAGATTCAAGGCTTCGCCGCCAAAAATGATGTACCGTAGGGGCGAGACAATCTCTCTCACACTCGATTCTGCTGCTAGTAATTGAACAAAAGCAGAGGGAGTTTGATTCAGGACAGTAACTTGCTCATTGTGAAGCAGCTGAAGGAAGCTTTGGGGGTTACGGCTGACACAATAAGGAACGATTACCAGTCGCCCGCCATAAAGCAAAGCTCCCCAAATCTCCCAAACGGAAAAATCGAAGGCGAAGGAATGGAAGAATGTCCAAACATCCTGCTCGTTGAATTCAAACCATTGCTGGGTGCTGCGGAATAGTCGGGTAACGTTGTGCTGGGTGACTAACACGCCTTTGGGTTTCCCTGTCGAACCAGATGTGTAGATAATATAAGCTCCTGAGTTAGGGTCAAGAGTATCTTCTATCAAAGGTTCATTGCTTTCAGTTAAATAGGGCGCATCTTCCTCATCCAGACAAATTTTAAGTGTGGATTCTGGAAGTTGGGGACTGATGGTAGTTGTGGTGAGAATTAATTCCGCTTCACAGTCAGAAATGGTAAACTCGATGCGATCGCGAGGATAAGTCGGATCAAGAGGAACATAAACACCCCCTGCCTTAACTACACTCAACATAGCTATAATCAGTTCTGGAGAGCGCTCCAGACAAATCACCACGCGTTTATCTGCACCAATACCTTGCTTTTGGAGATATCGAGCAAGATGGTGAGAACGGCGGTCTAGTTCTTCATAGGTAAAGCTTTCATTCTCAAATGTCAAAGCAATGCGGTCTGGATATTTGCTTAGAGTTTCTGCAAACATTTCCCTGATGGTAATTGGTGATTCGTAATTGGTAATTAGCCTGTTATTAATTACCGATTCCTTATGACCAATTAACGATAAAGACTGCAAAGGTGCTTGAGCATTATTTGCCATGTTAAACAGTAGATGGCAGAATTGCTCTAGCAATAATTCCATAGCCACCGCATCAAAGCGACTCCCATTGTAACTCAATTTGAGTGAGAGTCCATCCCCCGGAACAACCACTAAAGTCAAGGGATAATGGGTAGTTTCAAAGAAAGACGACTCAGGAACATTCAACCCAAAATCTGCTGTTTTTAACGATTTATCAACCGGAAAATTTTCAAAAGCCAGCAAAGTTTCAAACAGTGGTTGTCCTCGTGGAACATCACTCCATCCTTGAATATCTGATAGGCTGGAATGTTCAAACTGACGCATTAAAGCTGTGCGTGCTTGCAGGTTTTGCAACCAAGAATCAAGGGTTTTTTCGCCAGATATTAAGACGCGAAACGGCAAAGTGTTAATAAAAGGGCCAATCATCCCTTCTACTTCTGGTAGTTCTGGGGGTCGTCCCGCTACTGTAATTCCATAAACTATGTCTGTATTGCGGCTATAACGGTTAAGTAATATCGCCCAAGCCCCCTGAATCACAGTGTTGAGGGTGACGCTACAATTACGGGCTAATTTCTGCAATAAATCAGCATTTTCGGGCGATAATTGATGTTTTATTTCTCCACTTTCAAAAGCACTACTTAGCTTTGCTTTGGACAACATTAATAAGGGAGTAGCACTTTCAAAGCCACTCATATATTCACGCCAAAATGATTCGCCATCTTGGGGATTTTTCTGTTTTAACCAAGCAATAAAATCACCGTAAGGGCGCACATTTGGCAGGGAAATTTCTACATGTTCTTTAGCTGCTTTGTGCAACATCAAGAATTCACGTAGTAGTATCGGCCAAGACCAACCATCCAAAATTAGATGGTGGTGACTCCACACTAAATCCCAGCAGTCTTCGCCTAGGCGAATTAAGGTTACTCGCATCAAAGGTGGACGATTAAGAATAAATCCCTGCCGTCTATCTGATTCCAGAAATTCTCTCAGGCGGCTTTTTTGGGCGGAGTTACTTAAACCACGCCAATCTTCTTCTGCTATCTTAAATACGAGATTGCGGAATACAACTTGTACAGGTTCAGTTTGCCCTTTGGTGATAATTGCAGTCCGTAAAATTGGATGGCGGTCAACTAAAGTTTGCCATGCTTGGCGGACTGCAATTACAGAAACATTTCCTTCTAAACGGCAATGGAATTGCTCAAAGTAAATGCCAGATTCTGGTTCATATAGGGAATGAAATAATAATCCTTTTTGTAAGGGTGTGAGGGGAAAAATATCTTCGATTTTATCTTTTAGGCTCATATTATAATAATCCTGTTTTAAAAAGAAAATAATACTTTACTGAACTGGATTGTTTTTTATGTAGATGCAGAGCGGTTATTCTAAATCTTCTAAAATTGAATCTAGTTCATTTTCCGATAAATCAACTAAGTGAAAGTCGGTAGCACTATAAAATGAGGAATTGGTGGATATTGAATCTGTTAGGTATAAGCGGAGGTTATTCAGATAAGTTTCTGCAAGGTTATCGATAGTCTGTCGATGATGAATATGCTGGCTGTAAGACCAGTCTACTTGCAAGCATTCACTTTGGATGCGAGCATTAATTGCTAATAGGTGGGGACGTTCTTGTTCAGCAAATAATCCTGTTCCTGTGGGAGCATTGCTGATATTGAATAGGTTATTGCTTTTTGACAGGTTGTCAGTTGGCCCTAAATAATTGAAACTAATGCCAGTTGGTTGTACAGTGTCTAGCATTTCCTGTAAAGCTTGATTTTGGCTGATGTAACGCAGCAACCCGAAGCTGATACCATGATGGGGAATTCCTCGTAATTGGGTTTTAATTTCTTTAAGCAACACATCCTGATCTGCATTTTTGATCGGTTGTTTCAGAATAATTGGATAGAGGGATGTAAACCAGCCAACTGTTCTCGAAAGATCCAATTCACTAGCTAGCTCTTCTCGTCCATGTCCTTCTAAATCGATCCGCCAACTATCCGATTTGTAAGTGTCAGTTAGGGTTTTTAGTAATGCAGCTAGCATAATTTCTTGCACGCCAGCATGATAGGTAGCAGTTGCTTGTTTGAGAAGAGTATTTGTTTCTTTTGGGGAAAGTTGGCAAGATATTATGGCTGTACTGTCTACTGTGTTGCTTCCAGGGATGACTGGATAATCAATAGGTAATGGGGTGACAGGAGTAGAGATAATATTTTGCCAAAATGGAATGTCTTTAATAAATTCATTTGAGTCAGCCAGAATTTGCAAAGATGTAGTCCACTCTCGATAAGAGGATGTTTTCGGAAGTAAGGAAATAGGCTGGTTATCTATAGCTTGTTGGTAAGCTTGGTTTAAATCTTCCAGCAGAATCCGCCAGGATACGCCGTCTACAACTAAATGATGTCCGAAGAGAAACAGAACGTTTCCATATTCGGTGATATTTGTGGCATATAGCACTCGTAACAACGGCGGGCGGTCTAATTGGAAACTCCCGTGTTCTGCTTCCACGATCGCAGTTAAAGTATTTTGCTGTATTTGGGGCGGATAGTTGCTAAAGTCTTCGAGCCGCAACGGGGGGCTTTCAGCCAGCCCAGAGTAAGATTGCTCCCATCGTCCTTGATGTTCAGAGAATTTTAATCGCAAAACATCATGGTGAGCAACCAAAGCATTTAATGCGATCGCTAATGCATCGATTTTCAATGGTTCTTTAATATTTAAAGCGATCGCTTGGTTCCAGTGATGCGGATGAGTCCAATTTTTAGCAAAAAACCAATGCTGGATGGGTGATAGGGGAACAGTACCAGTTAATGGCTCATCAGGGCGGCGCGACTCACCTAGCGTTAATGGCTTGGCTCTCGCTGCTAGTCGGGACAGGGTTTGAGCTTCAAATATGTCTTTGGGGCTAATCTCCCAGCCAGCAGCACGGGTGCGAGAAACGATTTGCAAGCTAATGATCGAGTCTCCCCCCAACCCGAAGAAATTATCATCGGGATTGACGGTTTCTAACCCCAACACTTCTGTCCAGATTTGGGCTAATATCTCCTCTGTTTGAGTTTTGGGTATGGTTGGGGTTGTTGGTATTTCGGGTGCGGGAAGGGCTTGACGATCAATTTTGCCGTTGGGGGTGAGGGGCCATTGTGTGACTAACACCACAGCACTGGGAATCATATAAGCTGGTAAAACCTCTGCTAAATAATCCCGTAATTCGTTGGTAGTCGGTGGGTTTTCCTTGGGTGTGAGAGCATAAGCTACTATCCGCTTGCGTCCTGGAAGGTCTTGGCGCAGGATTACTACTGCACTGTCTACCGTGGCGTATCTGGTTAAAGCAGCTTCAATTTCCCCTAATTCAATCCGATAACCGTTAAATTTTACCTGAGCATCTTGCCGACCCATAAAGCGGATGTTTCCTTGCAAGTCGTAAACGCCGCGATCGCCTGTTTTGTAAAGTCTAGCTCCCGGTATTTTGGCTAAGGGATGGGGTATAAATGCCTCTGCTGTTAAGCTGGGGCGATGTAAGTAGCCTCGTGCTAAACTGATTCCCCCAATATAGATTTCTCCAGTTACACCCAAAGCCACTGGTTCTAAAAAGGAGTCCAGGAGGTAAATTTCGACATTAGCGATCGCTTTCCCAATGCTGGGTTCACCGAGTAAATGGGAACAATTCATCAAGCTGGCGCAGACTGTTGCTTCTGTGGGGCCATAGGCGTTAAAACAGGCGCGTTTCTCTCCACCCCAGCGCCGGAGTAAATCTCCAGAAGCCGCTTCCCCAGCCACAATCAAGGTTTGCAATTGTGGTAAATTTGCAGGTTCAATGGCGGCTAGCAGCGACGGGGGAAGGGTGACATGAGTAATTTGCCAATTGGTTAACGCTTCCCAAAGAGCAGAACTAGGAGAACGATTTGCCTTTTCTTGCAGATATAGAGTTGCGCCGCTACCCAAAGCCATAAAAATCTCAGAAATTGCAGCATCAAAATTCAGAGAAGCAAATTGATAAACGCGGCTCTCGGCTGTGACACCGAAACTCGCAGTTTGATTGCATACCAGATTTTGAATACCTGCATGAGACACTAAAACGCCTTTCGGTTTACCTGTGGAACCAGAGGTGTAAATAATGTAGGCGAGATTCTCTGGTTTAACTTTTAAATTAGGACGATTAGAAACATGAGGTATTGATAATTTCCCCTCATCTCCAATAATTATCAATTTAATATCACTTGGAAATAATCCTGGTGGCGGGGCTTCTTTTGTGAGAATCAGACGAGTTTGGCTATCTTCTACAATGAATTGCAAGCGCGTTTCGGGATAACTGCGATCCAGGGGGAGAAAAGCCGCCCCCGCTTTCAACACGGCCAGCAGGGCAATAATAAAGTCTAGGTCAGGGTGAAAATATAAACCGACAATTGATTCATAGCCAATGCCGGTTGAGATTAAGGTAGCGGCTAATTGATTGGCACGTTTTTCTAATTCACCATAGGTAATTGCATCATCGCCACAAACTAACGCCACAGCATTAGGATGTAAATCTACCGAGTCTTCAAACAACTGATGAGCCGTGCGGAAATCTCCCCAAGCAATAGCATTAGTATTTCCTTGATTGATCATCCACTCTTGTGGTGATAAAGCCTGGATTTTGCCTAACACAAAATCCGGGTTTTCAGCCAGATTGATCATAATATTTCGCAGGCGCGACAGCAGAATTTTCGCGGCTGTTGCGGACAGGAATTTTGTTTGGTAATTCAGCTTTAACAGCAATCCATTATCTGGAATTATACCTACTGTCAAGGGGTAATTAGTTCGTTCATAAAACTGGATATCATCAACTCGGAAATTTTGTCCCTGTTCTTTTAAACTTTGGTCAACGGGGTAATTTTCAAAGACTAAAATACTTTCAAATAATGATTCTCCCGCCGCCAGCGCAATTCCTTTTTGGATATCCGTCAGTTTGCTATATTCATATTCTCGCATCTGCACATGATGCTGTTGAATGTTTTCTAACCAAGCGGCGACGGTTACTGTTGGATTGAGACGAACTCGCATTGGTAAGGTGTTGATAAATAACCCCACCATATTTTCGACTTCTGCAAGTTCTGGCGGTCTTCCAGAAACGGTTACACCGAATAGTACATCCTCTCCCGCACCATGTTTTTGTAAACAAAGTCCCCAAGCACCTTGAGCTAGAGTATTCAATGTTAATCGATGCTTTTGTGCCATCTTTTGTAATTTGGCAAATTCTGCTTGACTTAGACGTAATTCTACTTCCGCATAGGCAGTTAAATTAGTTACTAATTCCTCTTCTGGCAGTTGCCAAGATAGGCGAGTGGATGTATTAATACCATCCAGAGTTTCCTGCCAAAATTGCTTGGCTTCTTCACGATTTCGAGTTGCTAACCACTGAATATAATTGCGATAAGGTGGAACGGGAGGTAGGGAATGGGGAACTCGTTGAGAGGTTGATTGATAAATATCGAGAACTTCTTTAAATATTAATGGTAATGACCAGCCATCAAGGATGATATGGTGATGACTCCAAACCCATTGCCAGGTAAAATTATCTAACTGAATGACGCTAAACCACATCAATGGGCATCTATCCAATAAAAATCCATTTTGACGATCTTCTATGAGATATTGTTGAAGTTTATCCTCTTGCTGTGCAGGTGATAAATCGCGCCAGTCTTGTTGTAAAATGGAGAATTGGATAGATTTACTAACAATTTGCAGTGGCGAATCTTGATTGTCCCAAACAAAGGCGCTACGTAAAATTGGATGTCTATCAACAACGGCTTGCCAAGCAAAATTAAAATTTTCAACATTGAATTTACCAATGATTTTGCCTGTTACTTGTTCAAAGTAAATTCCCTCTTCTGGGTTATATATAGTATGAAATAGCATCCCTTCTTGCAAAGGAGATAGGGGATAAATATCTTCTAACTTGGAATATTTTTCTTGCAGAATGTCTATATAAGATTGGGGAATCCTAACTAAAGGGAAATCTGATGGTGTATATCCACCTATACCTATTTTTGTACAATGGTTAAGGATATCTAGCAGGTTTTGTTGAAACTCACCAGCCCATTTAACAATTGTTTCTTGGTTATGCAAGCTGGAACTATACAACCAATCAACGCGCAATTCCCCTTCAACGACAATACTGTTAATATCAATGATGTGGGGGCGTAAACCTTCTGGATTTCGTGTTACTTCCGTGTTTTCATTCAGTAAGCGGAACAACGTATTTTTGCCACTTTCGCTTCGCACTTGACCAAGATAATTAAAACTAATGGGTGCTGGTAAAGCTTCAGCAAAACTATTAGCAGTTTCGTTATTGAGATACCTTAAAAGACCATAACCAAACCCTCGTTGGGGAATGGAACGCAGTTGTTCTTTGACAGTTTTAATTATATCTGGTTCTAGATTACTGGCTGACAATTCTAAACGCAGAGGATAAAGAGTAGTAAACCAGCCAAGGGTGCGAGTAATATCTAAATCTGAGGATAATTCTTCTCTACCATGCCCTTCCATGAGAATTTGCAATGTTTGCCCTTGGGTAATATTCCTCAAAGTTTTACCTAAAGCGGCGATTAATAATTCTTGGGGTTGGGTGCGGTAAGCTTTATTGGCTTTAGTAAGAAATATCTGAGTTTGTTCTTTAGTTAATTTCAAGGAAACTGTTTTAACAGATGACTCTAAGTTGTCTGTCAAAGAGTTGGCGAAATCTAGAGGTAATTTTGCAGTTTCTCCTTTGATAGTATCTAGCCAAAACTGTGTTTCTGCTTGGATATCTGTTGAGTTGGCAAAGGTGTGGAGAAATTGACTCCATTGTTGGAAAGATGTTGGAGGTGATGAAATTTGGCTACCACTAATTGCTTCTACTAAATCCTGAAGTAAAATCCGCCAAGAAACGCCATCAACAATCAAGTGATGAATAACGATTAAGAGTCGAGATGGGCGATTTTCTCCCAAATTAAACCAAACAGCACGAGCCAGGGGGCCGTTAGTCAAATCAAGCGATCGCTGTACTCGTTCCCCAACTTCCCGCATGGTAATATTTTGTTCAGACTCTGTTTCGAGAGCTAAATCAACTATTTCCCAAGAAAAGGCGGCTTCGTTTTCTGTATAAAACTGTCGCCAAACTCCTTTTTCTTCTTGAAACCGTAATCGCAAACTATCGTGATGTGAAGAAATAACTTGAATCGCGGCTGCAACTGTTGGCGCTTCTAGGGATTGATGGACTTCCAAAAGTATGGCTTGATTCCAATGGTGAGGATTGGGAAGATTGAGGTTAAAAAACCATTTTTGGATGGGACTGAGGGGAACTTCACCTGCAACGATCACAGTAGGTAGTGCTGGCGATCGCATCATTTGCGCTACAATAGCCAATCGTTGGACTGTTTGTTCCTGAAATATTTCTTTTGGGGTTAATATCCACCCTTGGCGACGCATTTCGGTGACGACTCGCAACGCCAAGATGGAATCACCACCTAAATCGAAGAAATTATCCTCAATCCCTATAGAATCTAAACCTAAAACTTGCTCCCAAACGTGACAAATTACCTTTTGAGCATCAGTTTGTGGTGGTATTAAACCGCGTCTAGCAGTAGCTTGATTCCAATTTGGTGCAGGTAAAGCTTTGCGGTTAATTTTACCTTGGGCGGTCAAGGGCATAGCATCCAATAACATAAAGGCCGCCGGAATCATATAATCGGGTAAACGCTCTTTTAGGGCTGTCCGCAACTGATTTTGATCGGTTTGACCATTCGGTACAATATAGGCCACCAAACGCTGATCTTTTTCAGCTTCTGAGTGGACAATAACTACCGCTTCTGTTACTTGTGGGAGTGCAGCTAAAGCGGCTTCAACTTCCCCTAATTCAATGCGAAAACCGCGTACTTTCACTTGCAAATCGCAGCGTCCCAAATATTCAATATCGCCATTGGGCAAACGTCGGGCCAAATCCCCTGTACGATAGAGTCTAGCTCCTGGTTGTTGGCTATATGGATCGGGAATAAACCTTTCTGCTGTCAATGTTGTGCGGTTGAGATATCCTCTAGAGACACCCATACCACCCACATAGATTTCTCCTGAGACACCAAACGGTGAGGGTTCTAGGGCATCATCTAGTATATAGAGAGATAAGTCTGGGATGGGTACACCAATGACGCTACCGCGATTTTGTAAAATATCCTCTTCTAGAATGGGACGATAAGTAACGTGAACGGTGGTTTCTGTAATCCCATACATATTGATTAAACGCGGATTGCGAACGCCATAGCGTTCTATCCACGGCTTGAGGCTTTGTAATTCTAATGCTTCCCCACCGAAAATAATTGCTCGTAAAGCGAGTGTGTCTGCAAATTCTCTATCAGCTCGAATAAGTTGGCGAAAGGCGGAAGGAGTTTGATTGAGGATGGTAACGCCTTCGTGTTGTAAAAGGGTGCGAAAGGCTTCGGGAGAACGACTTTCTAAATAAGGAACTACAACTAGTTTGCCACCATATACCAAGGCTCCCCAAATTTCCCAAACTGAAAAATCAAAAGCAAAGGAGTGAAACAGTGTCCATACGTCATTTTCATTAAAGTCAAACCACGCTGCTGTATTTTCCATGAGTCTGACAACGTTGTTGTGAGTTACTACACAACCTTTTGGCTCTCCTGTAGAACCACTGGTATAAATAATGTAGGCTGCTTGATTAGGGAAAATTTGGGAAGCAAAGTTTAAATTTGGTGGAAATTCTATCTTGTCAATCACCAATAATTCGGTTCCCACCACCGGAATTGCAGATACCAAAGCTTCTGTTGTTAACAACAAAATAATACCACTATCTACCGCAATAAAACGTAGGCGATCGCTCGGATATTGAGGGTCTAGCGGTACATAAGTACCACCTACTTTGAGGACTGCAAGTAAGGAAATTACTAACTCTGCACTCCGTTCTAGAAAAATGCCTACTCGTGTTTCAGTAGTTACTCCTTTTTGTTGTAAAACAGCAGCTAGTTGGTTGGAGCGTTGGTCTAATTCTTGATAAGTTAATTTTTTGTCTGATGCAATCAGAGCAATTCTATCGCCATGAGTGTGGGCGCTTTTAATAAAAAGTTCAACTAAATTTGTTGGCTCGAATTTTGTATATTCTGATGTATAACCTAAGGCTAAAAGTTCCTGTCGTTCGCTGGTTGTTAACAGCGGTAAAGCGTTAATGCTAAGATCAGGGGTATTAACGGCAGCGATTAATATTTGTTGATAATGAGTTAGTAACCGCTGGGCTGTTTCCGGCGTGAACAAGTCTGTATTATATTCCAGTGCTACTAGCCATCCCTCAGCAGAAGGTTCTAACATCAAACTGAGGTCGAATTTAGCACCACCATTATCTATATAGATAGGTGTAACAGTGATTCCTGGTAATTGAATTTCGCCGATGGGTGCATTTTGCAGGGCGAAAAGGGTTTGAAAAATGGGTGAACGACTAGGGTCACGCTTAATTTTCAGCTTCTCTACCAGGAGTTCTAAAGGGACATCTTGATGAGTGTAAGCTTCAACGCAGGTTTGGGATATTCGGCGCAGAAATTGGCAAAATGAAGGTTGACCAGAAAGATCGCCGCGTAGGGGTAAAGTATTAACAAAACAACCAATGAGGTGATCAATTTCACTACGTTTGCGATTAGCGATCGCACTACCGACTATAATATCGGTTTGACCAGAATAACGAAATAGTAAAATTTGATAAGCTGCCAATGCTACCATAAAAAAGGTAGCACCTTCTGATTTCGCTAATGCCTCTAAAGAAGCAGTGAGAGATGCTGACAGAGGTTCGCGCAACACTGCGCCATTAAAAGTTTGTGATGCTGGACGTAATTTGTCTAAAGATAAGTCAAGCATCGTTAGAGGTGATTTTAGTGCTTGTTCCCAGTAAGCTAATTGTTGTTGGATTGACTCTGCTTGCAGCCAATTTTGTTGCCATTCAGCATAATCACCGTATTGAATTGGTAATGCTGGCAAAGAAACTTGTGAACCTTGAACAGCAGCACTATAAAATTCGGTCAGTTCCTTAACAAATATTCCTAAAGACCAGCCATCACTGATAATATGATGCAGATTCACCAAGAGAATATACTCTTGTGCTGATATCTGATACAAAATCGCTCTCATCAATGGCCCTTTGACGAGGTTGAAAGGGCGGCGCGATTCTGTTTCTAAGATTATTTTGAGATTTTCTGCTTGTTTATCTAAAAGTGATTCTATTATTTTATATTCGAGATGAAATTCCTGTTCTGGATGAATTAATTGAACAGGTTCCCCATTTTCTAGAGCAAACGTTGTTCGGAGAATTTCATGACGGTTGATAATTTTACGGAAAGAATCTTCCAGCGATACTCGTTCAAGATTACCCAATAAACGCAAGGCGATCGGAATATTATATGCAATGTTACCAGAAGAAACTATTTCCTGATACCAAAGTTGCCTTTGAGAGAGAGATAGAGGCAATACATAAACTTCCATAAATCAAATTCGTTTGTGAAGAACAGAATTGATATTAATAATTAGCGGAGGTTTCAGTTTGGGATAAAATCTTTAACCAATACTCTTCATCAACAGTTTGCTTGAGTTCCAACGGCTCGGTTAAAGTTGACTCTGGTCGATTAAAGTCGATAAGTAAGACGATTCTAGTTTTATCAGATTTATTCCAGGCTTCATGCTCAAATGTATCGTCGAAAATTAAACACTTACCTTCTTGCCAACTTCTAGTTTCACTGTCTACCCGAATCGCACATTCATCGGGTACAACTAAGCCCAAATGACAGCGCAAAACAGCTTTAGTTGCGCCAAAATGAGGGCCGATATAGGTTCCTGGAGCTAAAGAAGAAAACCCCGCCGTTGTCATCCCTGGTATCATCTCAATTAACTTAGTTGTCTCAGGGCACAATTGGCAGTTTTCCTCAATTTTATTGCTAAAAGCATATAGTCCAAAAACTTCCCAACCTTGGTTATAAATATTTTTTTCTGGCCAATCAATAAAATTTTTCGGCTGGAGCTGCTCTAATTCTTTTCGGATTAGTAGCCAGTTGGCTTCTAAATCTGCGATAAATGCAAACTGATTTGATTCAAAAAACATTTTGCAGTATCTTGTTCCTTGATTTTATTTGTTTATATTTTTATAGACTTCTTGGAAAAATACTCAAAAAGCTGGAATGTTTATGTAGAGCGTGAAGTTAAACCCAGATTGGTGCAAAATGTTAAATTATCTTGCGATTTTCTTTGTTAACTTATATCTGGCTCCGAATACCATTTCTGATTTTTGGACTTTTGCAAGACGTCTAATGACATCTCAGTTGCTCATCATACCATGTTCTGTAAAATACTATGCAGTTAAAAAATGTTAAAGCAATAGTGACCGGGGCTGCCAGTGGAATCGGACGTTGCATCACTCTAGAGTTGGCTCGTGCTGGTGCCCAAGTGGTTGGGGGTGATTTGGATGTGGATGGGCTGAAAGCCTTGGAAGCAGAAGGTATTGGTTTACCAGGAAATATCTACGGGTTACAGCTTGATGTAGCAAATGAATCAATTGTTAAAGAATTTATTCTTCTCGCTTTTGAAAAGATTGGAGATGCTAATACCTTAGTTAATAATGCGGGTATCCTCCGTGATGGGTTACTAGTTACACGCGACGAAGAGGGGTGGTTACGTAAACTGCCGACGGCACAATGGAAGCGGGTAATTGATGTGAATTTGACCGGTGCTTTTTTCATGTCGCGGGAATTTGCGGCTGTAGCTATTGAGAAAAATATTTCCCCAGCTTTAATAGTAAATATCTCTTCTGTAACTAGGTCAGGCAATCCCGGACAGTCAAATTATAGTGCCTCCAAGGCGGGATTAGATGCAGACACACGGACATGGGCTTTAGAATTGGCATCCTTCGGATTTAGGGTAGCCGGCATAGCACCTGGATTGACGAATACCCCAATCCTCAGTCGGGTATCTCCAGAAGCCTTAGCAGAGATGACTGCCAAAATACCTATTGGCCGCATAGCTGAACCTTATGAAATCTGGCAGGCGATGCGTTTTATTATTGAATGTGATTACTTTACTGGTAGCGTCATAGAAGTGGATGGCGGTGCCCGATTTTAACCTTTGTGTTATCCCATCCGCTTTTAAGGGTGGGATGAGCTTAAATGCTTCAATTTAGGTCACGGATAAAATAAAAGCATTAAACAAGAATCTCTTTGCCTGAAAGCTAGGGAATATCGAAATCCAAAAAAATTACATGAATGCTGAAGACTTCTTAAACCAAGGATTAAACTGCAATTTGCAAGGGGATTATCAAGGAGCTATTGCAGCTTACACCCAAGCAATCAAGCTCAATCCTAACTATGGCGAAGCATACCATAATCGAGGGATTATTCTAAGTGGTCAACTCAAAGATTATCGCAGTGCGATCGCAGATTTTAATCGCGCCATAGAAATCAATCCCAATTTTGCCACAGCCTACTGTCATCGAGGTAATGCACGTTACTTTTTAGCCGATTATCAAGGAGCGATCGCTGATCATAACCAAGCATTACAAATCGATCCCAATCTGGCCGAATCTTACCACAGTCGGGGTAATGCTTACTTTGCCTTAGAAGATTACGACAAAGCGATTGCTGATTATATCCACACGATAGAAACTACTACCCAATTAGCTAATAATATCAATATTGATATTGCTAATGCTTATCATAATCGGGGTGTAACTCGTTTTGAACAAGGTGATCGTCAAGGAGCAATTGCAGATTTCCAGCAAGCTTTACAGTGGCATCCCCATTTTGCCGCAGCTTACAGCAATCGGGGTAATATTCACCATATCTTAGAAAATTATCCCGAAGCGATCGCTGACCACGACCGGGCATTAGAATTAGATCCTAACTTGACGGAGGCTTATCATAATCGAGGTAATGCCCACTACGCTTTAGCAGACTATCAAAATGCGATCGCAGATTACAACCGCGCCCTAGAAATAAACCCCAGTTTTGCCCAGGCATATTACAATCGGGGTCTGGTTCTTGCTCATCTCAAAGAATATCACCGAGCAATTGAGGACTTTAACCAAGCACTAAAGTTGAATCCTGATGATGTGCAAGCCTATTGTGAACGGGGTCTTGTCCGTAGTACTCTTGAGGATTATGAAGGTGCGATCGCAGATTATGACCAAGCACTACAAGAAAATCCGACTTTAGCTTTAGTATATGGCTTTCGGGCCAATGCTCGTTGCCGACTAGGAGACTATCAAGGTGCAATTGAAGATAGCAATCGCCTATTACAACTCAATCCTAGTTTAGCTGAAGGATATTGCGATCGCGCGGCGGCTCGTCGTTCTTTAGGAGATCATAAAGGAGCAATTAAAGATTATGATCGGGCATTAGAGATTAATGATAACTTAGCCGCAGCTTATTATGGTCGGGGTATTGCCCGTGAAGCCCTGCAAGATTTACAGGGAGCAATTGATGATAATAGCCAAGCAATAGAGCTTGTTCCTGAATTTTCTCAAGCGTACTGCAATCGGGGTAATGCTCGTCGTCTTTTAGGAGATGAACACGGAGCTATCGCAGATTATAATCAAGCATTAAAAATTAATCCTGATTTAATTGAAGCATATTACAACCGAGGTTCTACCCACTATGCTTTAGAAGAATATGAAAGTGCGATCGCAGATTACACCCAAGCTTTGCAAATAAATCCCCAATCTGCTGCATTTTACAGCGATCGCGCCAATGCTCGCTATGCCCTAGAAGATTATCAAGGGGCAATAGAAGATTACAGTAGAGCGATCGCGATCGACCCCAGCTTTGCTGAAGACTGGTACAATCGGGGCCGTAGCCGTTCTCTGTTGGGAGACTTACAAGGAGCGCTTGCAGACTTAAACCAAGCCTTACAGCATCAGCCAAATTGGGCTTCAGCTTACATCCTTCGGGCAGATGTCTATCAAAATCTGGGAAACTTTCAAGCAGCAATTGCCGATTTCCAAAAATCCGCAGACTTGTATTACCAAGAAGGAAATATCCAGTATTATCAACAAATTATTGAGCTAATTGAACAGCTTTGATGAGGGGATTGGGCATGGGGCATGGGCAAGAGGACTTGGGGACAAGGAGAATTGGGGACAAGGGGAAAGACTTGTTTCAAGTTCTCACCTCTTGTCCCCTTGTCCCCTTGTCTCCCCTGCTTCCCCTGCTTCCCCTACTCCCTTATTTCTTCAAAATGAAAGCGTTCCATGAAACGGCGGTCAATCCAATCTTTGTAACGCCACAAGAGTTTGTGAGGTGGTAAAGTGATCATACCTCGTGTTGCGATCGCTCGTCCGTCTCCCGTACCAATTAAACTCAAATATTGTTGCTGTGGTCTATAGGGTTTGAGCGGCTTACCTAATAAAATTCGCTGCAAATTCTCAAATAAAGGCTTACCTTGCCTAACAGCAAACACCCCAGCTTTTGGACGCGGATAATTTATCATTGTGGCAATGTCACCAGTAGCAAATACCTGCGGGTGTGTTTGAGATTGTAATGTGTCCTCTACCAAAATAAAGCCTTGCTCATCAGTTCCTAGTCCAGTGAGTTTTAACCACTCAGGTGCTGAAGCTTGTGTTACCCAAAAAATTTTATTACACTCTACAGTCAAACCAGATTCACATTTAATCTCAAATATTTCTTTAGTTTCCTTGTGGTTTATAGGTGCGATATTACACACAGTTTCTCCAAGATGGAGCTTAATACCTCGCTCAGTGAGAATTTGCTGAATTTGATGCCGCACTGATTGATGGTAATTGGGCATCAGTTCTTGTCCACGCTGGAATAAATGAACTTCCAGATTTTGAATTGGTTGTTGAGTTTGACGTAAAATCTGATCTAAATGAGATTGCATCGACAGCGCCAATTCTACACCGCCAGCGCCACCTCCCACGATCGCAATGCTAATTGGTTCTTGAGGATTTTTACCTACAGCCTCAATTAGTTCATCCCAATGTTCCAATAGCTGCGATACTGGTTTAGCTGCGATCGCATATTCTGCTGCACCTGATACAGATACTGTGGCCGGAGTGCTGCCAATATCAATAGACAGCACATCAAAATCTACCACCAGTCCGTTAGCACAGAGAACTTTGTGATTTTCTAGGTCTAGGGCAACTACTTTGTCAATATACAACTGGGCTTGAGCAAAGTTTGCTAAAGGTCGCAAGTCAATATGACATTCATCGTGGCTGTAAAATCCAGCAATGTGTCCTGGTAACATTCCAGAGTAGGCTGTCTTTTCGGCTGCGGTAATCAACGTCAAACGCACACCGGATAAAGGCTTTCTCCCAAACATTTTCAGGACAATCGCATGGCTGTGACCGCCACCAATCAGCACTAGGTCTTTAACTATCGGCTGTAAGTTTTGCTGCATTGAAGTACTTAATAACAATCCTATTTGAGTTAACTCAACTGTATTGCTTTATCATTAATGGTTTTTCATAAATGATTTATGACTGCTCTAAGTAGGTAGACATAATTCAATATAAAATAAACTCCTAGTTTGTAGTGAGCGATTTATCGCTCAGAGCAAGGATTATCAGGACTAAAGTCCTTACTACAAACTTTAAATTTATTTATGCCTAGATACTTATCACTAATTAGGTATCAATCAAAATCATCATGATTAGGGTTAATTGATTGTGAATAATGAAGAGTGGTGAGTACAACTAATGATTGAGGAAGGTAGGCAGCATATATGTTGATATCTACTTACTCAACATATATGTTTTATATTTTGTTTGTTGCATTAGCATATTCAAATACTGACCATGCATGAAACAATAGCATACAAGACTTAGTTTTTAACCTTACCTCGATCACTTAAAAATGTTGACAGTAATTATTAATGCTTTTCATAGCATAAAAAATATTTTACCGACAAATAACGGTCAGGTATCAAAAATATATCTGAAGATACATGCTTTTCAGAAAAAAGTTAATACAATTTCGAATTATTCGCCAAAACAACGTTTAAGAATAGCAATTGAACAACTAGGAGATAACACAAGAGAAACCAACTTAGCTGTAATTAATGATTTAGAGCGAATTGCCCATGACTTTCCACAGTATCACTGGATAATCATAGAAATTCTTACTAATTTTGTCCGAGAGAATGCTCCTTATATACCCCAAGCGGAAATAACGGGCAACCTGCCAACAAAAGTTCGTGTAGATATCCAAGCAGCCCTTACTGTTATCGCCAGAAGAGATATAAACAAAGACCCAGAAAATGAGCAACTTGATTTGAGTCACACGGATATGAGAGGAGCAAACCTAAATAGGGCGAACCTAGAACAGACAAATCTTTATCAAACTAATCTGTCTGGGGCTAACCTAACAGAAGCTAATCTCGCGGGAGCAATTCTCAGTGCAGCTAATCTAGAAGGCGCTAACTTATATTTAGCTAACTTAGAAGGGACAATTCTTAGTGCAGCTAATCTAAAAGGAGCTAACCTCAAAGGAGCTAACCTGCATTGTGCAAGCTTATATCTAGCTGGGCTGCATGGGGCAGTTCTCAATAATGCCATACTCGATGGGGCAAACCTCAGAGAAGCTAAATTCTCTGAGTAAAATATTAGTCCCGCAAGGTGAAAAAGTAAGCTTTTGAGCGATTTCAAATGATTGTTCAATTTTCGCCCTACTTTAATAGTATATTCGATGTCATTACCTAGTTAAATGGGTTGCATGTCACCTATTATAATTTTCTGCTAAGTGCTATACTATTTTTCCGCAACATCTAAGTAATAATTCTAGGTTGTAAGGAAAATTTTTACCATGTCTTCTAAAAAGACAGACGATCTGTTGAATTGGTTGATAACTATAACAGCTATATTTGGCTTCTCATTGACTGTAATTTTCTTCGTATTGTCCAGTATTAAAGAATTGTCAATTCAAGAAAAAATTCAGTATAGAAACCAAGCATTAACAACTACTGCAATAGTTTTTCTCGCATCGGCAGCAATATTTAATACTTATTATGCAGCAAAGCGTGCCCAAGCGATGCAGAAAAATGCGATCGCAGCTGAGAAAAACCTCGAAATTGGCATTTTGAATGCCAAACTAAATCAAGACAGATTGATTTCAGAACGCTTTATGGGGGCAATTGCCCAGCTTGGGCATGATAAAATTGAAACCCGAACAGGGGCAATTTATGCATTAGAAAGAGTTGCTCAGGATTTTCCTAAAGAACACTGGACAATCATGGAAATCCTCACTGCCTTTGTGCGAGAAAATGCACCTATCCAGCAGGTGAGGGTAGAGCAACAACAGTCGGAATATTCACCAGCACCTTACTCAGGTAGGCGTAGAGGTGGGTCGCGTCCGACACAGCAGTTGGAGCAAAACCTCCATGAAGAATTGCCAATAATCCGCACCGATATTCAAGCAGCCCTAACTGTCATCGGTAGGCGTAATTTACTCGAAGACCCAAAAAATCAGAAACTTGATTTACGTCATATCGACATCAGACGAGCAGACCTGCTAGGAGTTAATCTGCAACAAGCCGACTTACGTGGTTCTGACCTGAGTGGAGCAGACCTGCGTGGAGCCGATTTGAGTGAAGCTGACCTGAATGGCGCTAAACTCATTAAGTCTATTCTCTATGAAACCAAATTACCAAAAGCCAGTTTATGTGGAGCGAACCTCTGTTGGGCTAATCTCAACCGCGCTAATCTCTGTGGGGCAAACCTGCGTTCAGCCAACCTCTCTGGAGCAAGTCTGCGTGTAGCTAATCTGCAAGGAGCAAATCTCTATAAAGCTAACTTGCAACAAGCGACCCTGAAATTAGCCAACCTCTCTGGGGCAAAGCTGTTTTTAGCTAACTTGCAAGGAGCAAAACTCGGTAAAGCCAACCTGCACCTAACGGGTTTGATTGGTGCTAACCTTTCTGGGGCTAACTTGAATGGTGCTAACCTTTCTGGGGCTAACTTGAATGCAGCCAAACTCCACCAAACAGAAGTCTATTTTGCTAATCTCTCAGAAGCCAGCTTAACGGAAGCTGACCTGCATCAAGCAAACCTCATCGGAGCCAATCTGTATAAGGCGACCTTTTATCAAGCTAACCTGACTCAGGCAAACCTTATGGGAGCTAACTTCTCAGAAGCTGACCTCAGTGATGTCAAATTGGAAGGGACAATTTTAACAGGGGCTAAAAACTTAGAGTTGCAGCAGATTACAAAAGCACTTGGCGATCGCACCACTCGTCTACCGGATTATATAGAAGCGCCGACAGATTGGCGACAATCAGGTTGAGTTATCACAGCATCATTACTTATTTGGGCGCATTCTACCAGTTTCACTTAATGCTATAGTTTTTACCAAAAATCTTCGTAATAATTATTCTATGTACTCCTAATTAATTCATTAAACCCTCTCTCTTGTTCTTTCCTTTGCGGTAGCCTGCTACAAGCCGCTGCGTATCTATAGCAAGGGAATGGGGACTGGGGACTGGGGACTGGGTGAAAAGTCTTTTTGTGTCTAAGTTTTATCATCTGTTGATGTCCTAATCACCTTGGCTGTTGCTATAAATAAAAAAATAAATCGTCCCTTTTTGAAGCCGAAAATCTAGGACAAGAGCAGATTGAAAAGTTAATTGGCGATCACACAACAATCTTACCGGAAACTCTTCAACCACCTAAACATTGGAAAGCTTAAGTTTCACCCTTTGAACACCTCAAAGTTGAGCCTTTGAACCTGAACGTTGAGCTTCTGAACCTGAACGTTGAGCCTTTGAACCTGAACGTTGAGCCTTTGAACCTGAACGTTGATATTTTTAACGATACAAGGTTAGCTAGATTAACAGCAAAACCCAGCTTACTGCTATACCTTAGAAATATTCCCTAAGCAAGAGATAAAAGATAGGACAGGTGTCCTATTCTAGTCATTCTATGAGAATAGGAAAAGGAGATGCCTGTAACAAAGCGGCTGGAAAGTTTAGATTTAATTCGGGATCTTCGGCAGCAACTCAATCTTTCTCAAAAACAGTTTGCTGCTAAATTAGGGGTTTCATTTAAAACAGTCAATCGTTGGGAAAATAGGCATACAGTGCCTTCACGGATAGCCCTAAAACTAATAGAAGAAATGTTACACCAGATGGGTGAACCCGGCAAAAGCCTGCTGAACCAGTATTTTCCAGAAGCAGAGTAGAATTATGGCTTATAAAATGAGGGCACCTGAATCTAAAAACACCTTTGCTGGCGGTAGAGAAAAGGGCGCAATCATTCGGGAGCAACTGCTGTACTATGTTATTTCTTTGCTATCCGTTGCCTTAGCACTGGGGGGAACCCTGCTGCTTAATCCCTATCTTGCTCCAACGCCTGCTGCGCTGTTTTATGTTGCGGTGATGGTGAGTGCCTGGTACGGTGGCTTGGGCCCGGGGTTACTTGCTACCGTTTTGTCTACTTTGGCAATCAACTACTTCTTTTTTAAGCCACTCTATCCGCAGAATATTACAAATCTAAGTAGATTAGTACCATTAATTGTGTTCATGCTGGCAGCAGGGTTAATCAGTTCGCTCAACGAATCACACCGCACAGCCCAACGGAAAGTTGAAGCAAGTCTGAAGTCACTACGCGAAAGCGAGGCAAGGTTTGGTCGCTTAACAGAATCCAATATTATTGGGGTAATTGTGGCTGATCTCAACGGCTTAATCATTGAAGCCAATGATGCCTTTTTGCAAATGCTCAATTATACCCGCGAGGATTTGCGCTCTGGTCGAATCCGCTGGGGCGAGATCACTCCACTCGAATACATTGAGGTGAGTGAGCGATCAATTCAAGAACTTATGATTACTGGGAGTTGTAAGCCCTTTGAGCAGGAATACATCCGCAAAGACGGCTCTCTAGTTCCCGCCCTACTTGGCTTTGCTAAACAGGGAGATAGGACAATCATTGGTTTTGTGCTTGACTTGAGCGAACAGCAAGCTGCGCTACGCGAACGCAAACAAGCCGAAGCAGAAGCCCGGCATCGCACCCGCCAAGCAGAAGAAGCCCAAAGCATCCTGCAAATGCTCTTAGAACATGTCCCAGAGGGAATTACAATTACCGCCGGTCCCCCAGATTTCCCAATTATCGCCAACAGCAAACTCGCCCAAGAGCTTTTGGGCAAACCTAGTGAATCCCTTGTTGGCATGACTTCCAGCTACTACGCCCAGTCCTACGGTCTGTTTCTAGCTGATGGTGTAACGCGCCCTACCCCAGAACAATTACCTTTGTACCGTGCTACACGCTATGGTGAAACAATCCGCGATGAGGAGTGCATCATTGAACGTCCTGATGGAACCCGGATTACAGCCAGCGCTAATGTAGTACCCATTCTGGATTTCCAAGGTCAAATTATCGGTGCAATCAATTGCTGGCGGGATATCACCAACCGCAAGCGCATCGAGGAGGCGCTGCGGCAACGAGAAACAGAACTTCGCTTGATTACAGATACGTTGCCAGTTCTAATTTCCTTTGTAGATTCAGAACAACGCTACCGCTTCAACAACCGAGCTTATGAAGAGTGGTTTGGGCATTCGACGGCAGAAGTTTATGGAAAGCATCTTTGGGATGTTTTGGGTGAATCCGCTTATGAAGTAGTTCGTCCCTATGTGGAACGAGTACTTGCAGGAGAGCAGGTCACTTATGAAACTGAAGTTCCTTATAAAGATGCTGGCACACGCTACATTCATGCTATTTGTGTTCCTCAGTTTAATCAACAGGGAACCGTTGAAGGGTATGCGGCATTAATCACTGACATCAGCGAACAGCAAGCTGCGCTGCGCGATCGCAAACTTGCCGAAGCAGCGTTGCGTGAAAGTGAAGCCCGCTTTCGCCAGATGGCAGATACCGCTCCCGTGCTAATCTGGATGTCCGGCACTGACAAACTTTGTAACTACTTTAATAAACCCTGGCTAGATTTTACCGGACGGACTTTGGAGCAAGAGATGGGTAACGGCTGGGCTGAAGGTGTTCATCCTGATGATTTTCAGCGTTGCTTAGATACATACACCAATGCCTTTGATGCCCGACAAAAATTTCAAATGGAATATCGCCTCAGACGCAATGATGGCGAATACCGTTGGCTTTTCGATACTGGTGTGCCTCGGTTTGCACCAACAGGAGAGTTTCTCGGCTATATCGGCTCTTGTGTTGATATCCACGATCGCAATTTGGCAGAAGAAACGCTACGTGACAGCGAGGAGCGATACCGAATTTTAACAGAGGTGTCACCGCAGGCTATTTGGATGGGCGATAGCAATAGTGGTATTACTTATTGTAATCAATACTGGTTTGACTACAGTGGACTGACAATGGAGCAGACTGCTGGGTATGGCTGGATTGATATCATTCACCCTGATGACCGCGATCGCGTCTTTAAAACTTCGATGCAGGCTCTTGCTAACGCGACAAACTACGAAGTAGAAATTCGCTTCCGTCGAGTTTCTGATGGTAGCTATCGTTGGCATATTGTCCGGGGTTTGCCATTTCGAGATGCAGCCGGAGAGATTATCAAGTGGGTGGGCGTCGCCAGCGACATTCACGATCGCAAAGTTGCTGAAGCCGCCCTGCAACAACTAAACGAAATGCTGGAGCAACGGATTCAAGAGCGCACCATCCAACTCGAAGCCGCCAATAAGGAACTCGAATCTTTCTCCTATTCAGTCTCTCACGACTTGCGATCGCCCTTTCGCCACATCGCCGGATTTATAGAATTGCTTCAGAAGCGACATAGCTCAACAAGCTTAGATGAAACGAGTCAGCGCTATTTGAAAATAATTGCAGAAACTGCCAAACAAGCAGGAACATTAATCGATGAGTTGCTCACATTTTCTCGCATGGGGCGCACCGAAATGCGATACATCGACCTCAATATGGAGCAACTAGTGGAAGAAATAAAACGCGATTTGCAAACCCAAATCCCAGGGCGCAGAATCAATTGGCACATGGAGTCACTGCCAGAAGTGCAAGGTGACCCCTCCATGCTGCGGCTCGTTCTTCGCAACCTCATAGACAATGCCGTAAAATATACGCAGACTCGAAACCCAGCAGAAATTACTGTTGGCAGCACTGACAATGAAAACGAAGTTGTCTTTTTTGTACAAGATAACGGCGTAGGCTTTAATATGCAATATGTTCACAAGCTATTCGGAGTATTTCAACGCCTGCATAGCGACCCACAATTTGAAGGCACAGGTGTTGGATTGGCAAACGTGCAACGGATTATTCATCGGCATAATGGTCGAGTCTGGGCAGAAGCCATAATTGACAGTGGAGCCACCTTCTATTTCTCACTACCTAAGTTGACGAAGAAGGAGGGCGAATGAAAGAACTCAAGCGAATTCTGCTGATTGAAGACAGTGCCAACGATGCAGAATTAATATTGGCTGCCTTGTCGGAAAATAATCTTGCCAACGAAGTGGTGGTGGTACGTGATGGAGAGGAAGCACTAGATTATCTCTATCGCCGGGGGCTATTCCGGTTGCGAATGGAGGGGCATCCTGTAGTGGTGCTTCTCGATTTGAAACTTCCTAAAATCGATGGACTAGAAGTGTTGGCAGAAATAAAATCTGACCCAATCATGCGAGTGATTCCAGTCGTGGTATTAACTTCTTCCCGTGAGGAGCCAGACTTAGTTCGGTGCTACGAGTTAGGCGTTAATGCCTATGTCGTCAAGCCTCTTGATTACCATGAGTTTGCTGATGCTATCAAAGGTGTGGGACTGTTTTGGGCAGTGATTAATCAGCCACCCCTTGGCGCTCTACCTCCAGCACCTCATCGTCAACAGGAGAGGAACTGATGAATTTCCTCCGTTTCCTGCTTTTGGAAGACAGTCTGTTAGATGCAGAGCTTGTCCAAGTGATATTAACCGAAGGGGGAATTAATTGCGAACTAATCCGAGTTGAAACTGGTGCTGATTTCTTGGCTGCTCTGGAAAGAGAGACTTTTGATTTAATTCTTGCCGATTATGCCCTGCCTTCTTTTGATGGCATTTCTGCTCTGGAAATTGCCCGAAATCGCTCTCCAGAAATTCCTTTTATCTTTGTCTCTGCGGCGTTGGGTGAAGAATTAGCGATCGAAGCCCTGAAGAACGGTGCAACTGATTATGTGTTAAAGCAACGACTAGGGCGGTTAGTTCCCTCAGTGCAACGGGCATTACGGGAAGCCAAAGAACGCCGGGAGCGCCAGCAAGCAGAGGAGTCGCTACAGAAGAGTGAAGCCAAGTATCGCAGAATTGTTGATACCTCTTATGAGGGAATCTGGATGATTGACTCTCAATCACAAACAGAGTTCGTGAATCAACGGCTTTGTGAGATGTTGGGCTATCCGGCAGAAGAAATGCTCGGTCGTTCTATGTTTGATTTTATCGAACAGATTGATGGAGTAGCAGCCCAAGAGAAAGTAGAGTGGCACAAGGGAGAAGGGAGTGAGCTTAAAGAAGGTCGATTGCGCTGCAAAAATGGTTCGTACATCTGGGTACTGATTTCTGCTAGAGCTATTTTTAGTGAACAAAATGAGTTTTTGGGCGCGATCGCTATGCTAACTGATATCAGCGATCGCAAACGCACCGAATCAGAACGCGATCGCCTTTTGCAACTTGAGCAAAGAGCCAGGGAGGAAGCAGAGGCTGCTAACCGGATAAAAGATGAGTTTTTGGCGGTACTTTCCCATGAATTGCGATCGCCGCTGAATCCGATTCTTGGTTGGGCAAAACTATTGCAGAGCCGTAAATTTGATGATACATCGCTCAAAAAAGCCCTTGAAACCATTGAACGCAATGCCAAATTACAAGCTCAACTAATTGAAGACTTGTTGGATGTTTCTCGCATCCTTCAAGGCAAACTTAATCTCAACATGATACCAGTCAATCTGGCATCCACCATTGAAGCCGCAATGGAAACAGTGCGTTTAGCAGCAGAGGCTAAAACCATTCAGATTGAGACGATGCTTGATTTGAAGGGGAAAGTTTTGGGTGATTCAGCCCGCTTACAGCAAGTCTTCTGGAACCTTTTATCGAATGCTGTCAAGTTTACATCGGCTGGGGGAAAAGTAAATGTGCAATTGGAGTGTATCGACGCTCATGTGCAGATTACCGTCAGCGATACAGGTAAAGGCATTCACCCTGATTTTCTACCTCATGTGTTTGACTATTTCCGTCAGGGTGACGGTACAACAACTAGAAAGTTTGGTGGGCTAGGGTTAGGTTTAGCGATCGCTCGTCACTTGGTCGAGATGCACGGCGGAACGGTTTGGGCCCAAAGTCTTGGCGAGGATCAGGGAGCTATCTTCACAGTTAGGTTACCCCTGCTCAAGGAAAGTGCAACCATCGACGATGACCCGAATGATGATTCCTCAACTGCCGTTTTTGCCTCTTCTCCCCTGATGGGTATACAAATTCTGATTGTAGATGACAATGCTGATACCCGCGACTTTTTCAGCTTTGTCTTGGAACAGTTTGGAGCGATCGTCACCGCAGTAGCATCAGGAGATGAAGCATTACAAGCACTAACACAGTCAAAGCCAGATATCTTACTCAGCGATATTGGGATGCCAGAGATGAACGGCTATATGCTGATAAAACAGGTGCGTGCTCTGGAAGCAGAAGCAGGGGGAAAAAAGATTCCAGCGATCGCTCTGACTGCTTATGCAGGCGAAATCAATCAGCAGCAAGCACTTAAAGCAGGCTTTCAACAGCACATCGTTAAACCTGTAGCACCAGAAGAATTGCTTATGGCGATTTCCAATTTAGTCAAATGTGTTTAGGTGTTTATTATAAATCTGAGTAGTTATATAAACCTGATTAATGTTACAGTTTTTCAACTATTATTTACAGGTAATACAGGCGTTTTGAATTGCGTGAAATAGCTTCGTTTCATACAATTCAATGTTGTATCCCTACCGCTAAACCCCACAGTTCAGGGGATATTTGATAAATAAGTTGTCATAGATTTTATAAATGATCGCTATGAAGTAGATTCAGGGATCTGTAAAGTAGTTCCGTGTTTGTACGCTATCAGATATTTACAGATGCTCTTAAAATCGACCTAAATTTATTTACGTAAGGAGTCAGATATGAAGACTTATGACATGTCTTTCATAAAGGCAAATGGACTCACGACTTTGTTGGTATTGATCTCAATTATATTTATTTTTTCATTAACTCTAATTTTCTCATTTTTTGAAAATATTGCAGGATTTTCAAATCAAGAAAAACTAGAATATATTAATCAAGCATTAACAACTCTCGCCATAATCATTGGGGGATTGGCATTAATTATTAATGCTTACTATACTTCCAGACTCTCTTTTGGTGAAAATCAGAATGTGTTAACCAAATTCCTAGGTGCGACACTAGCTTGGGACAACAACCTCGTAACTGGCATTAATAACACCCAAAAAACTCTAGAAGAAATTGTTCCAGAACGTTTTTCTAAAGCAATTGAACAGTTGGGAAATGAAAAAATTGAAACGCGGTTTGCCGCAATTTATGCTTTAGAACGAATTGCCAAGGATTCTCACAAAGACCATTGGACAATTATGGAAATTCTCGCTGCTTTTATCCGCGAAAATGCCCCGGTGAATCCAAAATATGAGGACGAGTCACAGAACTTATCAAAACTTCCTACAGATATTCAAACAGCTTTGACTGTCATTGGACGACGTGATTCACATAAAGATCCGGTAAACCAGAAACTAGATTTACGCAATACAGACCTCAGTAATGCAGATTTAACAGACGCTAACCTCTCTAGGGCAATCTTCGTAGGCGCTAACTTGCAATGGGTCAACTTTACACGAGCAAATCTGTCTGAGGCAGACTTATCAATCACCTATCTTTGTGGGTCAATTTTCTATGAAGCCAACCTGCAAAAAGCAATCCTCCCAGAAGCCAATCTCCAAGGCGTAGTCCTCAGAAAGGCGAACCTTTCCAAGGCAATCCTTTATGATGCCAACTTGGAAGGGGCAATCCTTTGTGATGCCAAATTAGAAGAAGCAATCCTTTGCGGTGCCAACTTAGAAGGAGCAATTCTTTGTGATGCCAACTTGGAAAAAGTAAACTTTGAAGATAGCAACCTCCAAGATGCAAACCTGATTGGCAGTAACTTGCAAAACGCCAAACTTGCTGGAGCCAACTTAGAAGGTGTATTACTCAGTACAGCCAATCTCCAAGATGCTAACCTCCAAGAAGCTAACCTCTCTAGAGCAAACTTGAACGGCTGTGAAAACCTAGAATTACAGCAGATTGAACAGGCAATTGGCGATCACACCACAATCTTACCGGAAAATTTTAAGATACCCCAACACTGGAAGTATTGAAGGAAGCAGGAGGAAAACTGCCCTCTGTTCTTGATAAAAATCTCAGTTTCAGCATCTAAAAGTCAATTACACAGTAGGGGCACATAGCTATAGCTATGTGCCCCTACTGCGTTGAATTTAATACCTAAAACTAAAAAATTGCCAAAAACCTGATAAATATTCTCTATCAGCCTAAATTTTCTGCAATTTAAATCATTAACAATTATGAAACGCCGAGAGGTTCTCAACACAGCTGCGATCGCCACCGCAACTGCTGCTACCCTAGTTTCTTGTAGCCAAACTGGTAAATCCCCTAGTGTGCAAGCAGGGCTACCAAATATCCGTTGGCGCATGGCCACTAGCTGGCCCAAATCTTTGGGTACTTTTATCGGTGCAGAAACAGTTTCTCGGCGAGTTGAGGAAATGACCAATGGACGTTTCCAGATTACGCCCTTTGCCGCCGGAGAGTTAGTACCAGGATTGCAAGTCTTGGATGCTGTACAAGCCGGGACTGTTGAATGCGGTCACACATCTAGTTACTATTACATTGGTAAAAGTCCAGCATTAGCCTTCGCCACCTCCGTACCCTTCGGTTTAAACGCCCAACAGCAAAATGCTTGGCTTTATAACGGTGGTGGATTGGAAGCCATACACAAAATTTATACCAACTTCAACGTGATTAGTTTTCCTGCTGGTAGTACTGGCGCACAAATGGGGGGATGGTTCAAAAAAGAAATTAAGTCTATTTCTGATCTCAAAGGGTTGAAAATGCGAATTCCGGGATTAGGCGGAGAAGTTATGTCCCGCTTAGGGGTAAATGTGCAAGTATTACCTGGAGGCGAAGTTTATCTAGCATTGGATAGGGGAGCAATTGATGCTGCTGAGTGGGTAGGCCCTTACGATGATGAGAAACTCGGCTTAAATAAAGCCGCCCAATTTTACTATTACCCCGGATGGTGGGAACCAGGACCAACCTTGGATGTGTTAGTTAACCTAACTGCTTGGAATCGCCTACCCAAAGAATATCAGGAGGTTTTGAAGACAGCGACTATTGAAGCAAACTTGAATATGCTTAGTCAGTACGATTCTTTGAATGGGCAAGCAATGACACGGTTACTAGCTAGTGGTACAAAGCTAGTTCCTTACAGTCAAGATATTATGCAAGCAGCCCAAAAAATATCTTTTGAGTTGTTTGAAGAAAATGCCAGCAAGGATGTGGCTTTTAAACAAGTTTACGAACAGTGGAAAGCATTTCGACAGCAGATTTTTAATTGGAATCGCGTTAACGAATTAAGTTATGCCAATTTTGTCACTTCTAATAACATCAGGTAATTTATAAAATCTTTGCTTTTTTCTCTGCGTCTGTACGGTGCAAAAGTAATTTATTTAACCGTAGAGGCGCAGAGACCACACAGTAAAGAGAAATCTTTGCCAACAATTTTACCCGGACAGCACTAAGATAGACAGAATTAGGGTTACTTGACACCCGCATTATTCAGTATAAATTAATTTATTTATTACAAAAATATTGAATAGGTTTATGTAAATTATTGGAGGTTGCCCGAATTCAATAAACGACCGCCCGAATTCAATAAACGACTGCCCGAATTCAATAAACGACTGCCCGAATTCAATAAACGACTGCCCGAATTCAATAAACGACTGCCCGAATTCAATAAACGACTGCCCGAATTCAATAAACGACTGCCCGAATTCAATAAACGACTGCCCGAATTCAATAAACGACTGCCCGAATTCAATAAACGACTGCCCGAATTCAATAAACGACTGCCCGAATTCAATAAACGACTGCCCGAATTCAATAAACGACTGCCCGAATTCAAT
>NZ_WBKL01000008.1:0-7691 GCF_015714705.1 Nostoc sp. NZL
GAACTATGGTGGTCACAACTTAAATCTTTTTTACGCAGTTTCGCTCCAACTACAACAGAAATGATTGATAAGCTAATCTCAGTTGCACTCGAATTAATAAATCCTCAACATTTAAGAAACTGGTTTGCTAGTTGCTGCTACTGTACCTCATAACAGCCGTAGATGCTGTATATGTAATGTGCTCAATGGAATACGACCGTTCGTAGGGACGCACAGCTATGCATCCCTACGTGTGTTGGATCAAAACGAGAACCGTTTTGATAGCCAATTAATCAATAACTAAGTAAATTCCCCAAATCGCCATTGCCCGTAAGTAAGTGCTAGCACGGAAAGTACCAGCTGCGGTGATAGCTTCAGGTGTGCGAAATTGCAGCCCATGGTCGTAAATTTGCTCCACTACAGCTTGCGTTAACCTTAATGCTTCATCCTTCATTCCCATTTGCACGAGAAAAGCCGCCAGCCCAAAGTTTATTCCCGTCCAGACTTCTAGGGGATGAGTAGCTTTGGGGTTTTCTGGGGAACCGTCAGGACGAACACCATTAGCAGCACCAAACTCACCATTACAGAATTTCAAAAAGCACGCATCATAAACAGTTTTTAGGGCAGAGAGGGCGCGATCGCTCGGTACAATATCAGGTAAGTCCAGCAAACGAGCATAGAATTGTCCGCACAATTGGTCTGCCATCACCACATCGGAACCACTTTCACTATCAAGTTTGTAATATTTACCATTCCAGAGTTTTTCATCATAAATGGGGCGAGATTGTTTCAACCAAGCTTCATAAGTGGACTTTTGCGCCGCCAACTCTGCTGTGTCACCTGCCTGGTAAGTTAATAAAATATCGCTAATTGCGATCGCAGCTTCTAGCGCGGCCAACCACAACCCACCACAATAGGCGCTGACACCCTGTAATCGCCAATCATCAAAGGTTTGGTCAGGCGCACCAGAATTTTCGGGTATCCCATCGCCATCAATGTCAAAGGTTTTCAGGTAGTCGAGGGTTTGAACGATCGCACTCCAGCAATCTGCTAAGAATTCTACATCGTCAGCACCCGTGAGTAGAAAATCGCGGTATACTTGCAAGACAAAATCACTACCTAAATCTTTCCACAAATTGCAGTCTTGATAGCTGGTGTAGTTGGTTTTCTCCCAAACGTGTTCATTGGGTGCGCCTAAGTCGTGGGGTGTTGCACCCGCGACTTTGCGAACTGCAATCGGGCTTTCTGCTTTGATTGTCATGTAATAGCCAATTATCCGGGGCGTATCATCACCTTGAGGAATTGCCCGTGCAAATGCCCGCATTACCGACTTTTCTAATTCTGGAAACAGCATCAGCAAGGCAAAAGAGCCGTATAACCGCACATCTAGACTTTCATACCAACGATAATCTAGGCACTCCAGCACCGCAAACTGACCGATGGGGTCAAGTTCTGATGCTGCACTCCAGAGAGTACCGCCACTAGTAAGGTCATAAAGCTCATTAAATAGAGCCATCTTAAACCAGTTGGGTAAATCTTCCCGTTCGAGAATGGGTTTTTGCCAACTTTGAATTTGCGATCGCCAGCTTTGGTATTCTTGTAGTGCAGTCGATGCGATCGCCCAAGCGTTGTTTCCACTTTTACCAAAAAAGTCTGTATATCTGCGGTAATAATTAACCCCGGCGGCAAATTCTGTTATTGGCAAATCCCAAGCGAGGACAAAGGGGATTTCGAGAGTTTCGCCTGGTTGGAGAGTAAAACAAAGTGCGATCGCACTCCCTAACTGTTCACCTTCTGCTACTGGATTTGCATCTATATAATTAGGCAAAGAACCATCTTTCGCAAAGCTTTGCCACACCTCATCACCCGTTCCTTCAGGATTCCATCGGCTGTGATGAAATACTTCCACTTGAGGATGCTTAACTGTAGCAATACACCAAGTTCCGTCACCTTCTTGCAAAGGTTCATCACTACCAACCCGACCTAAAACACAGCCAAACTGTTGTGTATTTTCAACTATTTGATTATAGTTACCTTGACTTTCACCCCAGCGCGGTTGGTATTCGTAAACCGGACTACCATCATCGCGCACCCGTACTTCGGGAGATTTGAGAGCGTTTGTAAACCAGCCCACCATATTTTGCCAAGTCAGCATAATGCTGAGAGTAATCGGTGCATCTGTGGGGTTGTGGGCATTCCAGAGGAATATTGCCACAGGGTAGCTAGTTTCTTGGTAATTACCTGCCCAAATTGGGGAAAATTGCTCACAAGTCAACTGTGCTTGAAATACATTTTCATACACAAACCAGCTACGTGGGTATAACGCGTGATAATTGCCCGTCCCCTCTGTGGCGGGAGTCGTCGGATACCATTGCCACGCTTTGAGAGTGTCATCATCTGGCACTTGCGTAGATAAAGCGTAGGCTTGGGAAGATGTGCCATTGGATTCAAACACACTGAATTGACAAGCGGGAACGTTTTTGAAGGTATGCTCACCGCCATCGATGTGCCACAGGTTAAAATCTCCCCGTGAAGAACGACCGATGCAACCTGCACCAAAGCCACCTAAAGGCATACCATGCCAAGGGCCATCATCGATATTACTTGCGTAGCGGACGGTATAAGGTTTGTCCCAGCCTAAGCCGATAGGACGGCTCCAAGTGCAAGAGGGAATTTTCACAGAGAGTTGATTTGTCATCGCCTAATGTTACAGCGTGCGGTTACGTCCATGAAGACTAACGCGATGTGCGATTTTTCTCAAGTAAAACGCAGTAAGGGCGTAACAATAAACAATGTTGTTATCCTGCAATACAAATTTCTACTGGACGGTAGCTTTCGATATAGCATTAAATTGAGTGCAAGTTTAATGCATAATCAAATCTATGCTAAATATTAGTCGAGACATCCATTCACTCTCTAGCTTTAAGCGCAATACCTTGGAATTCTTACAGCAGATGAAGCAGACAGGCAAACCTGTAGTGCTGACAGTTAATGGTAAAGCCGAACTTGTGGTTCAGGATGCAGAGTCTTACCAAAAACTGCTGGATGCATTGGAAAGATTGGAAGCAATCGCCGGAATTAAACAGGGACTTGAAGATGTAGAGGCTGGAAGAACTAGTACCCTTAGCGAGTTTGAGCAAGAAATGCAGCAAAAGTATGGCATTTCAAGTTAGGGTGACTCAGACTGCAAAAGCTGAAATTGATACTGCTTACTCTTGGTTGAGACAGCGTAACCCAGTTTATGCAGATAAATGGTTTCGGGAGCTGATGGATACTATTGCTACTCTGCAAGAAAAGCCTCTACGTTGCGCTCTAGCTCCAGAAAATAATGCACTAACTGAAGAAATCCGTCAACTTATTTACGGTAAGTCAAGAAATAAGTATCGAATTTTGTTCGCTATTCAGGAAGATACTGTTTTTGTGCTTCATGTACGTCATAGCTCGCAAGCTCCACTGATAGGCGAAGAAGTTGACGAAGAAGAAGGATTTTGATTGTTAAAAGCGTGGCGGTCGCTCACTCTCTGAACTTGGTAATCTTTATTAGTGTGATTGAAATTCAAATTGTATATGTGGGCACTCTAAAGTAAAGCAACATACTGGAGACTAATTTCTATGTCCACAGCCCCAATTAGTGCAACACTAGCGCAATCAGAGAGAGATGCTGTGTTGCAAGCGATCGCCACCATTAAAGAGAAACTACCATTTTTGATTGATTTAACTAACGAGGAGCGGAAAGCTTTACCCAAGATGGGAGATAAAAGCCGCGCCTTTGTCAGCAAAGCATTGGAGGTGGCGACACAGAACCCAGAGTTTTTACCGCGATCGTTTGACCTCAATGAGATGCGGAAAGACGTACAATTATTTGAAGCTTTGTATCCAGTATTGCTGTCTTTGTCACAATTACATGAGTTGCTGGATGATACTTCTTTAGCAGTAGGCAGTGAAGCTTATGCAGCTGCTTTGCAGGTGTATAACTATGCCAAAGCCAGTGGACAAGGCGCTGGTTTAGATACAGTAGTTGAAGAAATGGGACAAAGGTTTGCCCGTAAATCACGGAAAGTCAAGCCTCAAGCCGCAGCGTTGTAGAAAATAGCTCGGCAATAGCACTTGTAAGGTGCAATGTTGAAGCTCAGAACTCGGATGTTGGAGTAAATTGCTCGGCGTTCCGAGTTCTGAACTCGGAATTTCGAGATAAAAACACGAAACTTGGAGCTATGAACAGCAACGTCCGAGATCCAAGAATGAATGATGGAGAGTGGAGGGCGATGGTTCACTCTTTGAACTCGAAACTTCGTGCTTTGAACTGCAACATCCGAGATCCAAGAGTAAATTATGATGAGTGAAGGGCGTAAGCGTAGCCCGCCGGAGACATCGCTACCATAATTATCAGCAGAGTTGAAGGTACAAAGCTTATCCTTGGCAAAGCAAAACCTTAAGTGCTGGAATTTTGCTTGTTTTCAGGAAACTTACACTTTACCTCAATTTCAAAATTACTCTCCGCCGAACCTTCAGTTACGAAGGGGATACCAGTTTTTCCGCCTATCTTCAAGCCAAATTTCAGAGTTACCTCTTCGACTTCAGCAGCACCTAAATTTTTAAAAGCGCCAATAGCATATTTGGTATAAGCTCGAATCTGATGGTGAACTTCATCAATCTTGACAAATGCCTCTTCTCGAAAACCGTAGGATTCTTTCTTCTCATCAACCTCCGGTATGACTATTTCTGGAACACTTGGCGTTTCCTTTGACTCGAACAGAATTGTATATTTTTCTCCGTCTTCTTCAAAGACTAAACGTTCTATGTTCGACATCAAACCCTCAGATTTTAAGTGTATTTAAGTTATCTTATTCTGTAACAGACAACTTAAATATTTATAGATGGCTCGTTACGCGCTTGTTGTTGGCATTACAGATTATCAAAATCAGCTTTCCAACCTCACAAAACCAGCTACGGATGCAGAAGCGGTGGAACAGGTACTAAAAGCGCATGGTGATTTTGAGGATATCGCTGTTCTCAAAGGGAAAGTTAGTACAAATAAGTTGGCTGAAGCTTTAAAAACACTTTTGCAACAACAAGCAGTTAAAAACGAAGCGCTAATTTACTTTACAGGTCATGGCATCACCGTATCTGACAGCTTAGGAACACAACAAGCATATCTAGCAACCTCTGACTTGACAATTGTCACTCAAAGCAAGCAAATTATTGAACAAACAGGCGGGATTAGTCTTCAGAGTCTCAACAATTTAATTGCAAAATCCAACTTGAGTAGTTTAGTAGTGCTGTTAGATTGCTGTCACAGTGGTTATTTGTTAGAAAACAATCTGCTCAAAACAACTCTTACCGCCTTTAATTTAGAAAGCGATTACTACTTTATTGCAGCTTGCCGACCTTTCCAAGAAGCTTATGCCAACAAAAGCGCACAACACAGTATTTTTTCAACTGCTTTGCTGGCTGGGTTGTCAGCAGAAAAGGCTAATCAGCATGGACAGGTAACAAGTGCTGATCTGTTTGGCAGTATTAGCGCCGAACTTAAAGGTAGTGGTCAACAACCGATTCAATTGGGTTGGGGAAGTTCGATTACTTTAGTTAGCTACAAGCATCAAACACAAACTCAAACTTCTGAAGTCAAAGATGAATGTCCTTACCAAGGTTTAAAAGCGTTTGAAGCCGAACAAAAACAGTTTTTCTTTGGACGTAAGGAGGTTGTAAGGAAGATCCTGGGGAAATTGGCACAAAAGCCCTTTATTCCGATTATTGGCGCTTCCGGGAGTGGTAAATCTTCTGTGGTTCAGGCGGGTTTGATTCCAGAATTAGATCGTAGTGTCTGGCAAATTTTACCGCCAATCAAGCCAGGATTTCAGCCTTTGCAGGAATTGAGAGGAGTTCTGAAAGCATTTTTTCAGGGAGCGAAAAAAGAAAGATTGCTTTGGGAGTTGATTACTAATAAACCGAATCCTTTACCTGTAATTTTGCAGCATCTCACAGGTGCAGAAAAATTTTTATTGGTAGTAGATCAGTTTGAGGAACTATTTACTGTCTCTGTTGCTGAAGAAAAGCAGAGATTTATTGAATTGCTGACTCAGGTAGTAGAGATGACCGATTCGCGGTTGAAAGTTGTGATTACCATGCGATCGGATTTTCTCGAACCATGTTTAGATTATCCGTCTTTAAATAAATTGATTGAAAATCAGCTTGTTTTGATGCCGCGTATCACTGGAGTTGATTTAAAAGAGACAATAACCGAACCAGCTAAACTTCAAGGTCATAGTGTTGAAGAAAGACTAGTACTAAAAATTTTAGAAGACGTTGGTAAAGAACCGGGATACTTGCCTTTGATGGAGTTTGCTTTAACTAGACTCTGGGAAAAACGCGACCAACAAAAGCATCAACTCACCCTAGAACAGTATGAAAACTTCCAAGGATTGACAGGGGCGCTAAATTTTCATGCAGAAAATGTTTATCTTTACGAAGATTATCAGCAGGATTCCCGGACTCAAGAACGAAATGAACAGGAAAAGGACTGGATTAAGCAAATTTTCCTGCGATTAGTGCGAATCGGAGAGGGAGAAAAGGATACGCGACAGCGCCAACCAAAAACTGAACTGTTAGCCATTGCTGGTAACGACCAAAAACAGCAGGAAGCATTAAGTGAATTGCTAGATGAAGGATTGGTGAAAGGACGTTTGCTGGTAGCTGGGAAAGATGAAAAGGGAGAAGCCTGGATTGATTTAGCCCATGAAGCTTTAATTGAAGGTTGGCAGCAGTTTGCCCAGTGGCGACAAAAAGACCGAGATTTGCGGCGATTGAGCGATCGCTTAGAAGATGCGCGGCGGGAATGGGTGAACAAAAGGCAGGATGACAAATATTTAATGCAAGGGGGACTGCTGGCGGAAGTCAGGGATAGCTGGCAACAATTGCAAGTGTATTTAAAATCACCTCAAGAAGATGAGGATTTTTACCAGCGCAGCGATGCCCATGAAAAAGACCGCATTGCTGAACTGGAAAGAGCGCTTGCTGAATCACGATTGCGAGAGAAAGCTACGAGGGTAGAGAATTTGTTGACAGTCCAACCCCTAGAAAGTCTAGTTTTGGCAATTCAAGCAATGGGTGAGAATCAAGAGAAGTTACCCCAGCAGATTCTTGCACCAGTTCAAAACAGTTTGAATCGGGTGATGAATAAAGCAAGAGTCTCTATTCCTTTGCGTGGTCATGAAGATTCTGTCAATTCTGTCGCCATCAGCGCCGATGGGCAGACGATTGTCAGTGGCGGTCTTGACGGCACTGTGCGGTTGTGGAACCTCCAAGGTCAGACCTTAGCTGAACCTTTGCGTGGTCATGAAGGTTCTGTCTCTTCTGTCGCCATCAGCGCCGATGGGCAGACGATTGTCAGTGGCGGTGATGACGGCACAGTACGGTTGTGGAACCTGCAAGGTCAGACCTTAGCTGAACCTTTGCGTGGTCATGAAGGTAATGTCTATTCTGTCGCCATCAGCGCCGATGGGCAGACGATTGTCAGTGGCGGTGGTGACGGCACAGTGGGGTTGTGGAACCTGCAAGGTCAGACCTTAGCTGAACCTTTGCGTGGTCATGAAGGTAATGTCTATTCTGTCGCCATCAGCGCCGATGGGCAGACGATTGTCAGTGGCGGTGGTGACGGCACAGTGGGGTTGTGGAACCTGCAAGGTCAGACCTTAGCTGAACCTTTGCGTGGT
>NZ_WBKL01000011.1:0-514 GCF_015714705.1 Nostoc sp. NZL
GGATTAAACCTAGGGTATCAACCGTCAAAAATCGCTTGCGTCCTTTAATTTTCTTGCCTGCATCAAAACCCACATCTTGACTCACCATCGCTGCACTTTTCACACTTTGGCTATCGATGATTGCCTCCGATGGACTCCGATGGCGCTCAATTTCGATTCTCGTCCATTCTCGCAGATGATCGTGAATGTGCAACCATGTCCCATCTTTACGCCAGTTGCGGAAATAAGTGTACACTGTTTGCCAAGGTGGAAAGTCCCCAGGTAGCGATCGCCATCTCACTCCTTCTAGCAAGATGTAAAAAATTGCATTCAGGACTTCCCACATATCGACTTCACGCTTACGACCGCCTGGTTTGGCTTCTGGAATCAAATCGCTCAGAAATTCATATTGTCCACGGCTCAGGTTACTGGGGTAAGCTTTACTCATGTCGCTCTCTCAGTGCTGTTTATTATCTATTCACAGCCTATACTGAGAGAGCTTTTTTACAACATTCCCGACTTTTCAAACATCCTC
>NZ_WBKL01000049.1:0-14985 GCF_015714705.1 Nostoc sp. NZL
GAATATGACTTCATTTAAAAGTATTTATATTTTAATCTAGTGTACCTCATAATAGACGCAAGTGCTGTATATCTGGCTAAGAGTTCCCGATGGTATCAATAATTTGGACATTTTTGTGCCAGATACAGCTGCATTTAAAAATGTACCAATTTCTAATTAGTCGGACAATACGGTTCAGAAGACGCGATTTATCGCGTCTCTACAATCAGGGTTTTGTTGCTCATTCTAAACTGTATTGCTCTATCGGATTAATTTTGATAATGTGCAAGATTCCCAACTTCTCCATGAAGTCGGGAATCTGAACAACTTAACTCAAACAAAATTATTTCATACTTTAAATTAGCAACCCCAAATTAAAGATGGTAGATGACTGAGGTTGCAATTCAAAAAAGATTACTCCTCTTCTTCCTCTCCGAACACTGCGTCTATAAGTTCTTGTGCGCGTTCGTCTGAAATTTTTAAGGCTTCCTGAAGCTCAGAGATATAATCTTGTTCTGCTTCGGGTACTTCTTCGTCAATTCCCACAACTAAGATAGCTGTGATGTATGCAGCTTCACGATAACCTCTATTGGGTAAGGATTCGATGGATTGAGCGATTAAATCTTCTGGTTCTTCTTCTTCAATCAAGCTGACGACTTTTTCGGTCAATTCTTCAAAGTCTTCTTCAGAGTAATCTTCAAATAAGTCAACCCGACCGAGAAATTCACTTAAAGCATATTCTTCTGTGGAAGAAATACCTTCACCATCAGCAGCAGCGGAAAAAAGTCCAAGGATTGCGATCGCAACTTCTGGTTCTAGAGCAACTGAACTAACACTACGGCCTTTGGGCAACTTGCGTTTAGACATAATTATCCTCTAAAAGTTACGTGATATTTCAGGAAGTCATATTTTGCGGTTTATCATGCTTCCTCGATTTATGATTCCCAAAAAAATGCAGAAATATACATTGGGATGAATCTTTTTTCCATAAAAAATACGCAGAGAATATATTAATCTGCGTATAAAAACGGTTAAGTTCTCTTGAGCGATCGAGGTTTTTATTACTTGTGTACGCTGCGTAGCCTAAAAAGATACGGTATACACACAAGTCTGAAATAGCTGATTAACCAGGATTTTACCCCACCCTAACCCTCCCCTTGTAAAGCAGGGCTGTTTCATTCGATCTCTTAGAGATTTTGTCAAGAGTATGAGTCATAAACTTGCTTGATTTGGTAATCGAAAAGCTACCACCTCAACGAGTAAATTTAAGTACAATCGCCATTTTCTTGTCCAATCGGATTTTTTAGCCACCTGATTTTTTTGCTTGAGACGCTTGTAAATCAGCGCCTTTTAGGGAATGAAACAGCCCTGCCTACTCTAGGAGTCAACTACTACCAACCGCTAACCCTGGCGAAGTAATGAGTATTTTAAGCCGTCAGATTTTAGTTTCATAAAAAACGGCAGAAAACTCCATTCACTTATGGGTGGAGTTTTTCATAATTTCATACTCAAATATGCAATTAAACCACAACATATCAAATATACGCCCTTGGCTTACGATAACACCTGCAAATACCTTGCCGAAAAATACCCTGGTGACTTTGCCAGATGGTTACTTGCATCTGACACTTCCGATGTCCAAGTACTCAAAACCGAACTTAACCTCGAACCCATTCGCGCTGATTCGGTGACATTCCTGCAAATCGCCAACCAAATCTTGCATTTAGAGTTTCAAACGACACCAAAATCTAAAACCCCACTTGATTTTCGGATGCTGGATTACTACACCAGATTAAAACGAGAATACTGGTGTGATATTGAGCAGGTGTTGATTTTCTTACAACCCACCTCCTCAGAAATTGTTTTTAATACCCAGTATGTAGATAAAAAAACCAGACATGAGTATCGAGTGATTCGTTTATGGGAAGAAGATTCCACACCACTGCTAGCTAACCCTGCACTCTTACCACTGGCGACATTAGCCAGAACCAACTCACCCGCAGACTTGTTAACTCAAGTCGCTACTGCTGTCGATATGATTGAAGAAACAGACGAGCGACAAAATATATCAGCTTGTGTACAGGTTTTAGCTGGTTTGCGGTTTGATAAAAGTTTGATTACACAGCTTTTCAGAGAGGAAATTATGCAAGAATCTGTGATTTACCAAGACATTCTGCAAAAGGGATTGCAACAGGGAGAAGAACGAGGAAAGAAACAGGAGGCGCTACAACTGATTATACGTCTTTTGATACGTCGGTTTGCTGCAATTGAACCAGAGACAGAACAGCAGATTCGCACATTATCCATAACTCAACTAGAAGACTTAGCTGAGGCGCTGTTAGATTTCTCCAGTCAAAGCGACTTAGTGAATTACTTAGGAAATATCTCTTTACCTCAACCCAATCAGGAAGATTAAGCTATCTCTACGCAAGAGGAAAGGGAGCAGAAGTAGGGGAATTCCTTTATCTTTCTCCCTTTCTCCTTGCTCCCCTATGTCTCTGGTCTGAATTATCAAAAAGCGTTACAGCTTCGTCCCACACTCAGCACAGAAGTTATGGGTAGGAGCATTTTTGGCATTGCAGTTGCTACAATACACTGGCTCGGCTGCGGCTTTCGGAGGTTGTTTCTGCAAACCGACCATTTGAGCGTTGCTTTTACCAGGGGCTACCATTGGATAGCAGTTTTCGTCTCTGGTGACGTGGACATTCACAATCACCGGGCCTTTGTGCGCCAACATTTCAGCGATCGCATCTTTTAATTGACTGCGATCGCTAATTACCATGCCTTTAATGCCATAGGCTTTCGCCAACAACTCTACGTCTGGCATCCCTACTTCCATGTTTGAGCATGAGTAACGCTCACCATAGAAGGCTTGCTGCCACTGGCGCACCATCCCTTGCCAGCCGTTATTGATAATTATTGTCTTGACATTTATCCCATACTGTGCGAGTGTTCCTAGTTCCTGCAAACACATTTGGAAACTGGCATCACCGCTAATACAGATGACTTCTTCATCAGGAAACGCCACTTTCGCGCCCATTGCCGCAGGTAAGCCAAAACCCATCGTTCCTAAACCGGCACTAGAAATCCAGCGTCTTGGGCCATTTTTGAGGAATTGTGCTGCCCACATTTGATGTTGTCCCACATCTGTAGTGTAGAAAGCTTGTGGCGCTTGGCGACTGACTTCTACAATCACTTCTTGGGGTGAAATGCTGTCGGGATGCTGCGGCACTATGAGAGGATACTCTTCGCGCCAACGGTTGACTAAATTTAACCACTCTTGGTTTTGATTAGGGGTAGCCTTAACGCCTGTTTCTTTGCATCGACGCAACAAGTCTACTAACACGTTCCGGACATCGCCAACGATGGGCACTTCGGGTACGCGGTTTTTGCCGACTTCTGCGGGATCGATGTCGATGTGAATTACTTTGGCGCGGGAGGCAAATTCGTCTAACTTGCCTGTAACGCGATCGTCAAATCTAGCGCCAACGCAAATCAGCAAGTCACAATCACTAACGGCGAAGTTAGCGTAAGCTGTGCCGTGCATCCCCAACATTCCCAAAGCTAGGGGATGATGTTCATCAAAGGCACCGATCCCCATTAAGGTTGTGGTGACAGGGATATTGAATAATTCAGCTAGCTGTTTGATTTCTTCATGAGCACCAGCTGCGATCGCACCACCACCGACATACAATAGCGGACGGCGACTTTCAGTAATCAACTGGATCGCGGCATGAATTTGCCGGGGATTACCCTTCACAGTGGGACGATAACCGCGTAACTTTACTGAACCTGGTTTTACAGGTACATAGTCAAATTCTTCTAAAGCTACATCTTTGGGGACATCAATCAAAACTGGCCCCGGACGCCCAGTACTAGCGATGTGGAAGGCTTCGGCGACGATTCGCGCCATATCTTTGGGGTCACGCACTACATAGGAGTGCTTGACGATCGGTAGCGTAATCCCGTAAATATCGGTTTCTTGAAAAGCATCTGTACCAATAGACGGCCGTGCTACCTGTCCCGTAACTACAATCATCGGGATTGAATCCATGTAGGCGGTGGCGATCCCTGTTACCAAGTTAGTTGCTCCTGGGCCAGAAGTCCCAAAGCATACTCCTACTTTCCCTGTGGCACGGGCGTAACCATCGGCGGCGTGGGCTGCGCCTTGTTCGTGTCTCACGAGAATGTGCTTCATAGCACCAGTTGCTTCCACCTTATACAGGTCGTCGTAAATTGGTAGAATTGCCCCACCAGGATAACCAAAAATATAATCAACGCCGTGGCGATGAAGGCTGTCAAGCAGAGCAAAACCGCCAGATGCACGTTTGGGCACGACTGGCGGGCTAGAAGTACGAGACTGTTTGTGATTCTCGGTTTGTGGGAGACTGATTTGGGAAAGCGATCGCACGGTCAAACCTCAGACTATAGCTAAAGTTAATGCTGAATTCTGTAGTTAAGATTTCATTTTAATTGAAAACTTCAATCAAAATCTTATTAATTTTTATATTAAATATAAACCTAGACTATTAGCCTACATTAATTAAATTACGTCTTGCAAGACTCGGCGGGGATTTTGCCAAGCCCAAACACCGACAACTACGACAACAATACTCATTCCTACAAGCACAGTTCGCAAGCCGAGAGCATCAGTTAATGGCCCAGTAATTGCCAGGGGTAACGCCAGAGCAATGTTAACAGCATGATTTTGAAAGCCAAATACTTTACCATGCATGGTAGGTGGTGTTTGCTGTTGAATTAAAGTCTGCATGGGTACGCCAATTAGGGAAGCACCTACACCCAAAAATGCACAGAGTCCTAGTGCCACTAATAAGTTGTGCGTAAAAGTGAAGACTCCTAAAACTAGTGCCATCATCAAAAATCCAATTAAAGGTAAGGGCTTGTGATGCAATTTATCACCCCAGTGACCTAAAATCGCCGCACCAAATACCATACCCACCCCGGCTGCTGCCAAGAAAAAGCCAAACTGTTTTTCTTTAAGACCAAACTCCTCGGCTAATTGAATTGTCAGCACCGTTAAGGCTGCAAACACACAATATAAGGTTGTCACTTGCAGCATGGCATTCAATATCAAACGGTTTTTCTTGAGATAGCGTAGGCTGGCGGTGAATTCGGCCCAAGGGTGATTTGATGCCCAGCCTTCCCCGTGGGGGTTGTCTTCTTTAAACTTAATCGGCTGCATGATCACAGCCGATAATATATATAATCCCCCAACCACAACCTCTTGGCCGTATTCTGCTCCCATCAAGTTTTTCGACAAACTCAAAATCGGCTCTCCGATTGCAAAGCCAACAATTAAAGCTCCCATCATCGTGCTACTGAAGAGTGCATTGGCTGCCAACAAATTTTCTCGCTTTACCAACAGGGGAATAGCAGCTTGCTCTGCGGGTGCAAAAAACTGCGTCACTGAAGAAATGGCAAAAGTTAAAATTAACAGAATTAGGAATTCCCTTGGCAAAAAGGGAAGACACAGGGTTAACAGCCCACGCACCACATCTGAGCCGATCATAATCAGCTTTTTTGGCAAGCGGTCAACAAAGATACCACCAGCAGAACCAAACAAAATCGCTGGTATTGTAAAGGACAGCATCAAAGTTGAGTACATTGAGTTTTGTGCCAACCCAGCAGGTGGAGAGTAGTTCTCCAGCAGAGCAATCATCAAAACGAAGAAGATTTTATCTGCTAACTGGGACACCAGTTGCCCAATCCACAGGAGCATAAAACCACGGTTTTTTAGCAGTGCGCCAAACCCGTTATTAACAGCAGCCGGTTCTGTTGGAAACATTAGATACTTTGGGATAGTGACTAGGGTAGATGGGGCAGGGGATAGAGGATAGGAAATATGGGATAGTGGATAGGAAATAGTTTTTATTGACTATCACCTGTAACCTGTTCCCTTCTCCACTCCTAACTCTCTAACTCCTAACTCCTAATTCTGTTGTCCGGACTAATTTGCTTCATAGTGCTTTAACAGCATATGCAAAAATTCAGCTGCTGTCAGATGACCCTTGGGTGGAGAAATTCCAATGAATGAATCTACCCACCAACCCTGTACAGTTTGGGCCGTAGACGCAGAGCGGCTTGTCGTTAGACATTGCCACATGGACAAATGATCAACTGCGGGATCTGCATAAAAGTTATTTTGCCCACTACCTAGCAAACACGAACTCCAATGGGTGAAATAATCATGACTCATCCGATGAATAGGAAAATTACCCTGTAGTGGCACTCCCCATCCATCTATAGCAATAAATGCTTTGACACGACCACCTAAGAGTTGCCACAAATGCGCTGCCCCTATTGCCCCGACTACGCCAGCACTAAAGCTAATGAATATAATTGGCGATTTTAGCTGATCGCCCAAGCGATCGCGCAAAAACTGCAAGATATGAAATGCTGATAAAACCAATAAATCCTGACTCGGAAATACCAGTATATTTGCTGTTTTATGACCGATTGTGCTATTAGAAACTAAATCTAACAATCCGAATCTAAAGCTTTCAGTTAATTCTGGTTCATGGATTCCAGGGCAAATAATTATACTCATCTGTCTATTGGGTTAGCAGCTTTCACAATTATTAATAACTTAAAATTACTACAGGGATTTATTAATTGTTAACCCTGACATAAATCAGGCAATGGGAATTGAACTTGAGATAAAACTGAGTTTTTCAGCTTTTTGAACATTTAAAACATATTAGAACTTATGCAAAAATCCTCTAAAACTCTCATTTCTCCGTGACCTCTGCGTCCTCTGTGGTTCGTTTTCCGTTACCTGTGTGTAAGTCTTAATATATGTCAAAATTCAAACAATACTTGATATCGTAAAGCCCGACAAACTTGAGTGTTCCAGACTTTAAGTCCTTTGATGAAACAACTTCTACGTTAATTTTCAATTTTTCACCGAAGAAGCGGAGGGGCGCTTTGCTGGGAGCAGGGGGAGCAAGAGAAGAGTCCCAAAGCCGTGGAGCGGAGCGGAACATGGGTATGAAGCCCCGCTATAAAGGGCGCTCTTACTGGGGCGGAGTCTGAGCTTCCGTCTCAGTTCTCCCCCTTGCTCCCTGTCCCCTGCTCCCCTGCCTCTTTTGACACCCAAGGCCACAATGGGAATCGGCATCACTAGACGAGAATTGCTCAGTATGCAGTAATACTCGTAGTATGTCTTTTGATGTATTATTTTGATTTTCTCACCTATCCTATCCCCCTGGATGGGATAATAAGTTACTAGTAGAGTAGGGAAAATGTGTAAGCTATTCCCTAACTTTATATTTCTCTGCACTCTGGTTATATTGAGGAACTCATTGTGGTTGCCACGCCGGAAAAAGTACAACACACCCACGAGCATCTATCAGGTAAAGACCGTGTAGCCGTACTGCTTATGGGCTACGGCGAAGTCGAAAGCTACGAAGATTTCGCCAACTATAACGAACAGGCTTTAAATCTACTGACAGCAAAATTCGCACCGGTGCCAACCTGGATCTATCCCCCTCTGGCAAAACTCTTGGCGCTATTTGACCGCCATGAGTGGGGACACACACATCACGATTTTATCTCCCCACACAATGCCATCTTTGAACAGCAACGGGCTGGTATCGAAAAGCAATTACAAGAAAAATGGGGTGAGAGTGTCCAAGTTTTCAAGGCTTTCAACTTCTGCGCCCCTTTTCTTCCTAATCAAGTTCTAGCAGAAATCAAAAACCAAGGCTTCGATAAGCTGCTGATTTACCCACTGCTGGTTGTTGATTCTATCTTTACCAGTGGGATTGCGATCGAGCAAGTTAACAACGCTCTCGTTGAGTTGGCTGATGGTGAAGAACACTGGGTTAAAGCGCAGCGTTACATTCCTTCTTTCTTCAACGAACCAGCTTACATCGATTTGATGGCTCATCTGGTTGAGGAGAAAATTGCTGAGTTAGCCGCAGCTTATCTACCTTCTCAAATCGGTATTGTCCTAATGAATCACGGCTGTCCCCATAAAGCCAAAGGCTTCACTTCTGGGATTGCCGAAAGTGAAGCAATGTACGATTTAGTTCGGGATAAGTTAATTAACCGCTATCCCTTAATCTCGGTGGGTTGGCTCAACCATGACACGCCCTTAATTGATTGGACACAGCCAAATGCAGAACAGGCTGCAAATAACCTGATTCAGTTAGGTGCAAAAGTGGTAATTTTTATGCCAATTGGCTTTGCCACAGAAAACCACGAAACTTTATTGGATGTACACCATATCATCCATGCTTTGGAAAAACAGCATCCTGGTACGAACTACGTGCAAATGGCTTGCGTCAACGATCATCCAGAATTTATGGCAATGGCTGCCCAATGGGCTGATACTCATATTGCAGAGTTGTTGTCAGAGCAAACTTTGGCAGTTAATCCCCAACTTGCTGGGGATCATCATCACCACCACCATCATCATTAATTAATGTAATCCTCGGCGTGAACGCACGAGGATTCTAATCATCACTGATTAGTTTTAGTTTTGTAGGGTGGGCATAGCTATGCCCACCCTACAACTAATTTACGCCCCGCAGCTTGCGAGTGTTATCAACTAAACTTTGAGCAAATTGATCAAATCTTTGAGAGAGCTTCTCATCTACTAGTTTGCCTTCAGGACTGAAAGCACCCCAAGCTTGTCCGATCGCAATTTGTTCTGGAATCACCCAACCATGTACCCAACGGACAATTAGCCGTAGGTCATTTAAAGCATTACTATTAGACTGACCACCCAAAACACTAATTAGTCCTGTCACTTTATCAGACAGTTGCTCAAAACTCATCAAATCCAAGGAATTTTTCAGGACACCACTAACACCACCATGATACTCAGGTGTCGCTAAAATTAATCCATCGGCGCGACTGACTGTATCTTGCAACCGCTGAACATCTGGATACTCTGGATACTCCTTTGCGCCAGTACAAAACGGTAAATGCAACTGCCTTAAATCAAGAATTTCTACCTCTGCACCGAGGGCTTCTACCCTTTGCACTGCTAAAAGTAAAGCAAGCTGGGTATAGGAGTTGGGTCTTAAACTACCACCAATGCCAACAATTCTCACCATAATTAAGCAACAAACTATTAACTAGCTACTATCACCAGATTTTTTGAAAAGCGGAATCGTTATGATTATGCTTATCTTAGCGATTTGTGTCAGAATGTGTCAAATTAATATCTACAGTCAAGAGCCAGAATAATTATCCAGTTTGCTCAACTTGATGTGATAGCCGGAAGAAACTTGGGAATGCTTTTGTGTGGAAGTTAGACTAGATAAGAAAAGTGTAATTTCCAGTTATTACAATTTTTGCTAGAAGAATAGGCATAAAACCATAGCTCAACTTGTGCCACCAGACAAAAGGTAATTATTATGACAAATTTGGGAAAAAAAGCATTGATAAAAAGGCAGTCATCAAAGCGTGTTGCTTGGGTTGGTGCAATCGCAGCTAGTTTGATTATGTTGCCAGGAATGTTCTCGGCTTCTCCCGTCTTGGCACAAAAAGCAGAGAGCACTGCTCTAAATTATGGTGACTTGATCAAGAAAGCGAAGGCGGGAGAAATCCAAAAAGTAGAGCTTGACGAAACCGAACAGCTAGCAAGAGTTTATCTCAAGGGGCAAAAGGAGAATACACCACCGCAACAGGTGAGACTTCTAGCACAAAACACAGAGTTGATTAACATTCTCAAAGATAAGAATGTTGATTTTGGCGAGGTTTCCTCTGCTAACAGTCGAGCTGCTGTTGGGCTGTTGATCAATCTGATGTGGATTTTGCCACTGGTGGCTTTAATGCTATTATTCCTGCGGCGCTCTACTAATGCTTCTAGCCAAGCGATGAATTTTGGCAAATCCAAAGCTCGCTTCCAAATGGAAGCAAAAACTGGAGTGAAATTTGAAGATGTCGCCGGGGTTGAAGAAGCGAAAGAAGAACTCGAAGAAGTTGTTACTTTTCTGAAACAGCCAGAAAGATTTACTGCTGTAGGCGCACGGATTCCCAAAGGCGTGCTGTTAATTGGCCCTCCTGGTACTGGTAAAACTTTACTTGCAAAAGCGATCGCAGGTGAAGCAGGTGTACCATTCTTCAGTATTTCCGGCTCGGAATTTGTGGAAATGTTTGTTGGTGTGGGTGCATCTCGCGTGCGCGACCTCTTCAAGAAAGCCAAAGATAATGCTCCTTGCTTAATATTTATCGATGAAATTGACGCAGTAGGTAGACAAAGGGGTGCTGGGATCGGTGGCGGTAACGATGAGCGCGAACAAACCCTCAACCAACTCCTCACCGAAATGGATGGTTTTGAAGGTAACACAGGCATCATTATTATTGCTGCCACTAACCGTCCAGATGTTTTAGATGCAGCACTGCTCAGACCGGGACGCTTTGACAGACAAGTGATGGTAGATGCACCGGATCTGAAAGGGCGACTGGAAATTTTGAAAGTCCATGCTCGGAATAAGAAAATTGATCCTAGCGTATCATTAGAAGCGATCGCTCGCCGCACTCCTGGATTTACTGGCGCAGACTTAGCCAACTTACTCAACGAAGCCGCCATTCTCACTGCGAGGAGACGCAAAGAAGCTGTCACCCTTTTAGAAATTGATGCTGCTGTAGATCGAGTTGTTGCAGGTATGGAAGGTACCGCCTTAGTAGATAGCAAGAGCAAACGCTTGATTGCCTATCATGAAGTTGGACACGCTTTAGTAGGCACATTGCTCAAAAACCATGACCCTGTGCAGAAAGTTACATTAATTCCACGAGGACAAGCACTAGGATTAACTTGGTTTACTCCCAACGAAGAACAGGGGTTAATTTCCCGTTCCCAACTCAAATCCAGGATTACTGCTACCTTGGGTGGTCGCGCCGCCGAGGAAATCGTTTTTGGGAAGCCAGAAGTGACCACAGGTGCAAGCAATGACTTGCAACAGGTGACAGGGATGGCGCGGCAGATGGTAACACGCTTCGGGATGTCAGAATTAGGCCCATTGTCACTAGAAAATCAGAGTGCAGAGGTATTTTTAGGACGCGACTGGATGAATAAATCAGACTATTCTGAGGAAATTGCCGCCAAAATTGATTCGCAAGTGCGCGAAATTGTTAACAATTCCTACATCAAAGCCAAAGAACTATTGGAAGAAAACCGCATAGTTTTGGAGCGTTTAGTAGATTTGCTAGCCGAACAGGAGACTATTGAAGGCGATTTATTCCGCAAAATTGTTGCTGATCATGTTCAAATAGCCGATGAACAATTGGCTGTACCTCATTAGGAAATAGATAAAAGCCAACAGTCTATCGACTTTAGACTAGTGAAAATTCAAAGGCTCAGATTCCCGACTTTTTTAAGAAGTCGGGAATTTTATTGGAAAAAATTCAGAAGACGACCTCAGCCTTCGCAAAAACTAGCACACACAAAGTCTTGCCACTGTAAAGCTTAGGGTATTGTATTATATATACCCAAACAATGTACTACAAGTGGACATAAACATCATGAAATATAGATTTTGGGCAAGCTATCTGCTGGCTGCTTTAGCATTTCTCCCCTTCGAGTCTGTAAGGACTACTCAAGTTTTGGCAACAGAGTCAGTTTACCAACTGGCACAAGCCAAATCTGCTTACACCCAATATATGGTAAATGGCTATAATGAAACCAAACGAAGAAACTACAGAAAAGCTTTAGGATATTTTCAGCAAGCAGAACGCCTACGTCCTGGAGATAGGTATGCTACTGCTGCAATTAGAAATGTAACAGGTTATATTAAACGGGGTAACGCTAGAAATCGTATCGCCTTTGTTCCAGGTAGACCTGGTAGGGTCAGGTCAGCAGGAACACGAGGAAGTTGCTTTCCAACTGGACAATATATTATTCCCCTAACACCAACAGATAAAGAAGCTCAACGAACCACAGCAGAGCGCCCCACATTCTATTTCTACATTCCTCAAACCTCGACAACAGTGCAAGCACTAGAATTTGTTTTGCAGGATGATGATAGCGTTGACCCATTGTATAAGGGAACTTTCAAACCTGTTGGGCAGAATGGTATTGTTAGTGTAAATTTACCTGTTAATCAGCCATCTCTACAAATCGGTAAAGAGTATAACTGGACTTTTGCGATGATTTGTGATCTGAGTAACCGCGATAAAGACTCGTATGTACAAGGTACAATTGTGCGATCGCAAGATGAAAACCTATCTCTTCAGCTAAATCAACCAAACACAGACTTGGATCGTGCAGTTTTATTTGCAACAGCCGGATTTTGGGAAGATGCTTTGAGAACTTTAGCTAATTTACGCAGCCAGCGTCCTAATGATCCCGAAGTTCAGAAATATTGGGAAGATTTGTTAAATTCAGTAGACATTAAAGAAGTTGTAAATAAGCCTTTATTGCCCTGTTGTACTGTCCAGAAATAAGTTAAAAATTACTTAAAAACCCGGTTTTCATAGAGAAACCGGGTTTTTTACGCTTCAATTTAAAAGTAATAAAAACACTAGATGATACATATATACTAAAATATACTATGAAATTACTTGTTGTTACAAAGTATTCAACATAGAGCATCGAAAACGGAGTTGCTATGATCAAACGCCTCCTTGTGGTGGAATCTCCGGGAAAAGTCAAAAAACTCAGTCAAATTCTGGGTTCGGATTGGAAAGTTCTAGCCAGTTGTGGTCATATCCGAGAACTCAGCAATGAAGGGGACGATTCCTTAGGCTTCGTCATGGATGGCAGTAATGTCCGGTGCAATTACGTCCCGCGTGACCAACGAGCGAAAGAAACAATCCAGAAGCTCAAGTCTGCGGTGAAGCAGGTTGATGAAGTTGTCTTAGCAACTGACCCAGACCGGGAAGGCGAAACAATCGCTTGGCATCTCAAAGAAACGCTGGGTTTAAGAGAACCGAAACGAGTAATTTATACTGAGATTACAGCATCGGCGGTGCAGAGTGCGATCGCTAATCCTAGAAAGCTAGACCAAAATTTAATCGGTGCTGGGCTGTGCCGAGATTGCCTAGATAAGCTTGTAGGTTATAAGGGTAGCCCTTTAGTTTGGGCATTGAATAACGGCGCTAAGAGTGTTGGCCGAGTCCAAAGCGCGACGTTGCATCTGATTTGTCAGCGAGAAAACGAAATTCTGGCGTTTGTCCCCCAAAATTACTGGAGTGTCTGGGTAGATTATGCGGAGGGATTTCGGGCTTTTTACAAAGGGACGGTCGATTCTGCGAAAGATACAGCAGAGCAAGAAACTGAAACTAACGATGACGCGAAAGTAGGTAACAGTCCAGAAACACCGGAGTCTAAGCGCGTTCTTTCCGAAGCAGAGGCTACACGTTTAGTAGAAGAAGCACAGCGACATCCTCATCAGGTGATTCATTTTGAAGGAAAAATTGCTAACCGCCAGCCACCGCCACCATTTACAACTTCCAGCCTTCAGCAAGCAGCCGGTTCAAAGCTGAGGTTTGCTCCTGACAAAACTATGGTTGTGGCCCAAAAGCTTTATGAGGCAGGGCTTATCACATATATGCGAACAGACTCAGTGATGCTGAGTCCAGAATTTTGTGCCAGCGCCCGTAAATGGTTAGAGCAAAATGATCCGCAGAATGTACCGCAGCAAGTCGCCAAGCATCGCAGTAGCAAATCGGCTCAAGAAGCACATGAGGCGATTCGTCCAACTGATGTGTTTCGTCCCTCAGTTCAGTTGCGTTTAGAACTTCCTGATGATGAGTTTAATCTGTATGTGATGATTTGGAAACGGTCAATTGCTTCTCAGTGTCGTGCTGCCCAATTGCGTAAAACTTTGGTGATTACTCAGTCTGGTTCCCTACTGTGGTCAGCCAGAGGGCAAGTGATTGAATTTTACGGTTATGCCCGGTACTGGAATAATCTTAGCAAGGATAGTGTTTTACCTTTATTACAACAGGGACAAGCACTGAAACTGGAGAATGCGGGACATGAGCAGAAGCAGACGCAGCCACCACCCCGTTATAGTGAACCAAAATTGGTGCAACTGATGGAACGTAAAGGAATTGGTCGTCCAAGTACCTATGCTCCTACTGTTGCTACCTTAAAAAAACGCAATTATGTCGAGTTGAAAAAAGACCATCTGCAACCAACAGCTTTAGGGTTAGAAGTTGATGCGTTTTTGCTCAAAGCACTGCCTGATTTACTAGAGGCGGAATTCACAGCAAAAATGGAGGATGCCCTTGATGCAATTTCCGAAGGGAAAAACTCTTGGCAGCATTATTTAACTAGTTGGAATCAGAATTATTTTGTACCAGCGCTTTCCAAAGCTAAAACTGTAGTTGCGAGTTCCCCAACAGGTAGAGCTAATGTGATAACTGAGCGCAAATATGAAACTTCCAAGACTCGATGCCCTGAATGCAAAAATTTTCTCGCCAAAATTCCGAGTAGTAAAGTTAAAAAGAAATATTTCCTCAAATGCACAAAAGGCTGTGAAAATGTCGTGCTATTTTGGAGCGACTTTAACAAAACTTGGCAGCCGCCACAAACTAAAACAGTCCAAGCTGAAAATCAACAAAAGCCTCCCGTGAAGATGACGGCATATCCCTGCCCAATATGTAAGAAACCTTTAGAGGAGTACAGTTACATCAAAGAGGGGCAGAGTAAGAAAATGTTGCGATGTTCTGACCCACAATCGCGTAAAGATACCAAACATAAAGATGTGGCTTATTTCAGTACGCCAAAAGGGTGGTGGAGTCCTAAGTTTGGGGAGTTGAATTGTTAGGGCGTGTCATCAATTAGGTAAACTAAAATCAGTGATGCTTGGGATAAGCCAAATAGAGTTCTAATGACTCGACGTTATGCGCTACGAGATGACCAGTGGGAGAAGATCAAAGACTTACTACCTGGACGAAGAGGATATGTGGGTGTGACAGCCAAAGATAATAGGTTGTTTGTAGAAGCAGTGCTGTACCGTTATCGGGGAGGGATAGCCTGGAGAGACCTCCCAGAGCGATTTGGAGATTTCCGAGTGATTCATACTC
>NZ_WBKL01000057.1:0-16381 GCF_015714705.1 Nostoc sp. NZL
CCTTTCATGAGGATGAGTCCCGAATTCGTTCTCTGCACAGCCCACAAAACTTTGCTTTACTACGTCGTATTGCCCTGAATGCATTAGAGCGAGAATCATCTTTTCGTCGCAGTATTCGCCAAAAATCACGACGAGCAGCTATGAACGATCGCTATATGCTTTCTGTGTTGGCTGCGGCTCTCTCAAACTCAGTACCTCTGCCATAATCCCCCTGTCAATAGGGTTTGAGACGCGCTAACCCTGCTGACGGAACTCAAACACAAAACTATCTGCTTTGGTTGCAAGGTAAAACGCTTTCGTAAAGTTAGGGCTACCTCCTTTGGCTTCAAGATACCTTTCCTGACAGTGGAGGAAAATTTGATCGTCTTCTAAAACACCATTTTGTCCGATGTGATAATACCAACGTGGTCTGAGCTTAATAAAAAAACCTGGAAGTTTGTTCGGAAATTTGAAAGGAAAACGTGCAAATACACGACATTCCCCTTTTCGTATGGGCGTAGCATAAACAACGGTTAGAATTCTACCGCGCGGCGAGTTGATGTCATGCCACATTAAACAAGGAGCAACGAAGGTTCTAGATAACTCTCCTGATTGCCTTGGTTGCAAACCTTGTTTCCAAATCCCTTTGAATCCATGTTTCCCAGATTCAATGACTTCAAGTTCTAAAGGCCCTGCATTTGCCCTATTCCCTACCGTTTTGTGATGTGTAAAGGATATGTGGCTAGGGTCAAGTATATTTTCTAAAAGTGTTAACGCATCATAAGGCACATCCCTGAATGTATTAATTAGAACCCATCCTTCAAGAGATTCTTCTAATGGCTCAATCATTGGAACTTCGGTTTTGGCAGCATTTTCATACTCCCCAATGTATACAAACAGCAGTCCAAGATTTTCAATAGTCGGTAATGATGCCACACAAGCGCGTTTTGACATCTCTGCTGTTCCACCTTTGACTTGCTGAGGAATACTTTGACAATTTCCATCTCCAGAAAAAGCCCAACCATGATACGGACACTCTAACAGCCCATCATCACTAATCCTGCCTTCAGACAACGGTGCTAAACGATGAGGACACTGGTCTTCAAAGCTTCTCCAAGATTGGGCAAGTCTATCCCACCAGATTACAATATCTTTTTCTAACACTCTAAAAGCGGTTGGTTTTGATTTGTCTAAATCCTCAAGGTAATGGACGGGATACCATGCCTCTTTGCAATCAAAACTATTTGCCTCACTACCACCCGCAGGCATTTTCTCCTGAAAACTATCTTTCTTCTTAAGCTCTTCCTCAAGCATTTTTGATGTTTTTTTTCTTGATTACCAACTATTAGCGAGATCCAAATAATAAAATGCTATGAGCCGTCGCTTACCAGACAGGGGGCGAAAGTGCCAAAAATATAGTTGTGTAGCAACAATATCCTTGATCCGTCTGGACATTTTATTACTGGTAAGTGCCTTAGCTTCATTTTACATATTGGGACAGGTTGGCATATCATCTCCAACGAGTAGCCTTGCGAGACTGGACAATGCCTCACCGTAAGTTGGGTGAATGTGAACCGATTGTTCGAGTACCTGCCACGTTGCTTTAGCTTCCATAAGTGACAAAAATACATGCACCAGTTCAGCCGTTTCGTAACCAACCAGCGTTGCTCCTAAAATCGAATTTGTGTGGGTGTCGATGACCATGCGGTAGAAGCCTAGATCGTGCCCCCATTCAATGCTGCGAGCGATATGAGCCATCGGCAGGGTGACTTCGCGGGCAGCAATGCCCTGTTTCTGAGCTTGCTCTAGCGTCATCTCTACCCGGCCCACTTGCGGCTCTGTGTACACGGCATAGCCTAACACCCGATCGTTGCGTGTCCGGTGTTCGCCACACAGAATGGCTTTCAAGCGACGATAGTCTTCCCAAGAAACATGGGTAAAAGCAGGCTGCTTGGCAGCGTCTCCGATCGCATAAATCCCAGCACAAGTCGTTTGAAATTGCTCGTCGATTTTAATAAAACCCTGTGCATCTAATTCAACGCCTGTCACCGCAGAATTTAATGCCCCAGTATTCGGTTTGCGCCCGATCGCAATCAGCAATGCTTCTCCATCCAGTACTTCACCATTGTTCAGCGTTAGGGTAAACACACCATTGGTATAAGCAATCTGCTGAACAGTCACATTGAAATGCAATCCAATTCCGTCTTGCTCAAAAGCATCAGCAAGCACAGCACTGACATCGGATTCTTCTTGAGCCAGCAAGCGATCGCCCCGCACAATCAATTCGGTTTGGCTCCCTAAACGCGCCATTCCTTGCCCTAACTCCAGGGCAATATAGCCCCCGCCGACCACGAGCAAACGGGGCGGAATCTGCTGCAAATCAAAGAAGTTTCGGTTGGTTAGATAAGGCGTTCCAGCTAAACCGGGAAAGTCAGGAATAGTAGAGGATGTTCCTGTGTTGATAACAACGATCGGAGCCTGCACAGTCACACCACCTCCGCTTACCGTTCGTTCTCCGGTGAAAGCGGCTTCAGCACAGACAACTCTAACCCCTGCACTCTCTAATCGTCGCTTAGTACCTTGGTTAAACTGGCTGCGAATACTACGTACACGCTCCATCACCGCAGGAAAATCTACTTCAACCTGCACGTGTATGCCTAGCTTTGCGGCTTGCCCTGCGCGACCTGCGGCATGGGCAGCGGCTAAAAAGGCTTTAGAAGGAGTACAGCCATAGTTTATGCAACTGCCGCCCAATGCATCGCGCTCAAATAGAACGACGTTTCGGCCCGCTTTGGCAAAGTCAGCCGCGAGTGGAACTCCGCCCTGGCCACTTCCAATCACAATTACATCTGCTGTTTCCATTGTTACCTCTTTTGATAGCTGAGTTAAAAATGCTTTATTGAGCCAGACCTGCGATTTCTTTCCAACTAACGCAGTGACCTGAACGCCGCGCGGATCTCCTCAGAGAAGAGCTGCGGTTGTTCCCATGCCGGGAAGTGGCCGCCCTTATCAGCCTCATGGAAGTAGCTCAGGTTGCGATAGGCGCGTCGAGCCCACGTCTCTGGAGCGCGATATAACTCCTCCGGAAATACCGTGATGGCCACTGGGAGCGAAATATCGGCGGTCTTCTGCGCGATCGCGTTCAGGAGACTGGTGTTCTTGTTCTCCCAGTACAGCCGAGCTGACGAGACCGCACTGTTCGTTAGCCAGTACAGCGTAATGTCGTCCAGCACCTCGTCTTTCGTCGGGGACTTTTCGGAATTGCCACCTCTGTACGTCCACTGCGCGAAGCCTGGATGCCCGAGCATCCATGCCGCGAGTCCGATTGGCGAGTCCGTCAGACCGTACCCGACTACCTGCGGTCGCGTACCCATCACCGCGGCGTAGGCTCGTTTGTTCTTTAACGTGTCGAGTGAGTCGAACGCCGCGCGTTCCTTCTCGGAGAGTCCCGCCGGCGCAGACCCGCCGTCGGTGAGCACCGCAGCCACATCGGGTGGTATCGTTGCCGGCAAGTTGATGTGGATACCGAGTAATCCTGCCGGTGCTTGGCGCGCCATCGCGCTGGAGATGGGGGACCCCCAGTCGCCGCCCTGGGCGACATAGCGGGTGTACCCGAGGCGCTTCATCAGCTCCGCCCAGGCACGGGCGATGCGGTCGGGGTCCCAACCTGTACCCATAGGCTTGCCAGAGAAGCCGAAGCCGGGAATTGACGGGATGACCAGATCGAATGCGTCCTCCGGGCGTCCCCCATAGGCTGTTGGATTGGTCAGCGGGCCGATGACCTTTAGCTGTTCAAGTACCGATCCAGGCCATCCGTGCGTGATGAGCAATGGCAAAGCGTTAGAATTTTTGGAGCGAACGTGAATAAAGTGAATGTCCAGTCCGTCGATGTTCGTTACAAACTGTGGTAAGGCATTCAGCTTCGCCTCGGCTTTCCGCCAGTCGTACTTCGTTCCCCAGTAACGGACGAGTTCCTTCATTGTTGCCAGTTGCACGCCCTGCGACTGGTCGGCGACAGTCTCCTTGTCAGACCAGCGGGTCGTCGCGATGCGCCTGCGGAGATCGACGATCGCCTCTTGCGGGACGTGGACCCGGAAGGGGCGGATTGCGTTGTTTTCGGTCGCGTAGGCGTAGCCCGTCGTAGACATCGCCTTAACCGCGACCTGGGCTTGTGCGCCGGTTTGGGCGGATTGCTGTGCAAGCAGGCGAGTGGGCAGTGCCAGAAAAACCGTTGCCACAAAGAACGCGACGAGGAGTCGCGAGAGCAGGACGAAGGCACCTGCGGTGCGGGCTTTGATTTTATAATGTACTTTTTTCAGTTTGGTCATGATGTTTTCTTCTTGCTGCAAATTGTCTGTTTCACGACTCAGGCTAAACCCAATCAGTAACCGTCAACTTCGACGACGGCCTTGGTAAACTCCCGCGGTGCTTCTTGAGGCAGGTTGTGACCGACACCGCCCTTGACGATCCGGTGTGCGTATTTGCTCGAGAATTTCCTTGCGTAGGTACTGGCATCCGGGTGCGGCGCACCGTTGGCATCACCTTCCAGAGTGATGGTGGGCACGGCGATCGCAGGGGCGGCGGCGAGCCGCTTCTCAATCTCGTCATACTTCGACTCGCCTTCAGCCAGACCGAGCCGCCAACGGTAGTTGTGGATGACGATTTGGACATGATCTGGGTTGTTGAAGGCAGCCGCGCTGCGATCAAATGTTGCGTCATCGAAGTGCCATTGCGGCGAAGCAAGCTTCCAGATGAGCTTGTTGAAATCGTGTCGATATTTTTCGTAGCCGAGCTTGCCGCGTTCCGTCGCGAAATAAAATTGATACCACCATTCGAGTTCGGCCTGCGGCGGCAGAGGTGTCTTGTTGGCTTCAGGGTTGCCGATCAAGTAACCGCTTACGGATACGAGCGCCTTGCAGCGCTCTGGCCAGAGTGCTGCGATGATGTTGGCTGTTCGCGCTCCCCAATCATAACCAGCGAGGATCGCCCTTTCGATCTTGAGCGCATCCATCAAAGCGATGATATCGACAGCGATCGCCGACTGCTGGCCATTCCGGAACGTCTCGCTCGAAAGAAAGCGCGTCATACCATAGCCGCGTAGATACGGGACGATCGCCCTATACCCCGCCGACGCCAACAAAGGGGCGACATCGACATAGCTGTGAATATCGTAGGGCCATCCGTGCAGGAGGATTACCGGACGACCATTCGCGGGACCAACCTCAGCATATCCGATATTTAGAACACCAGCATCGATCTGCCTCAGTGAGCCAAACGACGTGTTTGTCCCCGACTTCATCATGGATAAAACTGCTGGTTTTGTTTTGCTCGATTGTGCGATCGCACAATCGAATCTGCCTAGCTGTGTAGTAGCAATGGTCATAGCCGCAGTGCCCAAAAAGCGGCGGCGTTGATAGTTAATTTTCTCGGACATTTATCTTTTTCCAATTGGATTTAACTCAACTTGCTTTAATTGAATCGACTATCTGTTTATTTGAGTTGTAAAAAAGCAGTTACGGCAAGAAATTCTTGTATAATTTTTTCGATCAGCTCACCTGCTGGGAGAGCTTCGGCTAATCCTGCTCCCTGTCCTGCCCACATACTGACAAAATCTGGACTTGATTGTTGAGCAGAAGCCTGACGCAAAACCCGCCCTATAGACATCTGAGCCGGGAATGGCAGCACTTTATCTCTGTTATTTTCCATTTCACGTATAAATCGATTTCGGATTGCTCTGGCGGGTTTGCCGGAAAATACTTCAGTAATAACCGTGTCTTCGTCCTTACAATTGAGTACAGCCTGTCTATAGACTTCTGGGATATTGTTCTCAGCGCAGGCGAGAAAGGCAGTTCCCATCTGTACCCCGCTTGCCCCAAGTGCAAACGCAGCAACGATTCCACGCGCATCCATAATTCCGCCCGCCGCAACGACCGGAACCGATACCGCATCAGCTATTTGCGGCACCAATGCTGCTGTTCCAATCAATCCGTGTTCATAAGGTACCGCAAAGGTTCCGCGATGACCTCCGGCTTCAAAGCCCTGGGCTATGATGACATCGACTCCTGCAACGACTAGAGCTTTTGCTTCACGAACGGTCGTCGCGGTTGCTAATACAATTGAACCTATAGCGTGTATCTCACGAATTGCCTCAATTGGCGCAGGCCCAAAGTGGAAACTAAAAACAGGCACTTTCTCCTCAAGCAGGACAGTAAATTGATCTACAAATGGCCCTAGTATCGGTATTGGTTCGGGTACAGGTCCGGCGTTAAGTTCGTTGTGCCATTTTGTTAATAGCTTAAACATCGGTGTTTGCTGCTCAGGTGTAAGTTGATACGCCTCAACTGCTGGGGCAAACAAATTAACTCCAAAGGGTTGGTCTGTCAGCTCTCGAATTTGCCTGATAACGGAGCGAAGTTTGGCTGGTGGTGTGGCCGCAGCGCCATAGGAGCCAAGACCTCCAGCGTTAGAAACGGCTGCAACCAACTCAGGCGTGGAAGCACCAGCCATCGGAGCCTGAATTATAGGATGCGCGATTTTGAGCAAATCTATCAGTTCTGTTTTAGGCCACATAAGTATTTCCCACGCTTGCTAATAGAAGCAAGATATATGTCTTTAAGTGATCGTCTGTCCGCATTACTCAGTTGTAATAGTAAGGAGGAGTTTGCAGTCCAGATGCTACAGGTTCGAGTTCCGTAGCTCGCCCCTTGAAGTCAAAAGATTTATGCACTACGGAAAATCGCTGCACCGTTTAAAGCCTTACTTGCCGCATAGGCTGCCTTAACTGGATTATTTAACTACAAGCAGACTGCCCCTCAAGCCGTAAGTTCACTCCGCGTGAATTCAGCAGCGTGCAATTTCACGAAGTCATACATACTTGTCGGCATCTTGCCAGTGAGCTTGAACAGGTCATCGGTCATGCGATCATACCGCCCCTGCGCGTGAAGTTCGGCTATCACCGCGAGGTGGTTGACGAGGTGCGTTGACACCCCAAACTCATGAAGGCTATCAGTCCAACTAGAGAGTGGCACGTTACGATAGCGGATAGTTCGGCCGAGTGCCTCGGAAAAGACGCGTGCGTAGTGGTCCAGATCGGCTGACTCAAATCCGGTTAGATTGTAAACATGACCAATGTGCGAAGCAGGGTGGTCGAGGATCGCGGAAACGGCGCGCGCCACATCAACAGCCGAGATCGGCGAGGTCTTGCTGTTACCCAGGGGCAGCGCCAGTTCGTCGCTGTCCCGGACGCCAGCAACGGCGAGACGCAGAAAGAAGCCTTCAAGGAAGACCGTCGGCCGCACGGTGACAACCGGCAGCCCCGACCATGCCAATGCCTGTTCTGCCAGCCAGTGCAGCTTATGCTGTGGGCTTGGGGTGGTCTCGGTAATGCTCATCTGCGTCACCGTCATCTGCGACATGTTCACGAAAGCCTCGACACCGTGATGGCGTGCCACCGCAGCAGTGTTGACCGTGGCTTCGAGATACGCCGCTGAGACTGACATGCCGAAATAGATGCGTGCAACTCCTTCGATCGCGCGGTGCATCGAGGCAAGATCAGTTAGATCGCCTTGCACAACCTCGGCCCCAAGCTGGCGCAGGCCCTCAGCGCGTTCATCTTCCCGGCGAACTAAGGCACGCACCTTATGCCCTTTGGCAAGCAACATTGCAGTGAGGTTGCGGCCGATCGCACCGAGATCGCCGGCTGCTCCGGTCACGAGGATTGGGCTGCCATGTGTGGATTTCATCGTCATATCATTTACCTTCTTGTCGCTCGTTGCGAAGACGAATCTGTTTGCGTTATCAACCGAACGTGAACGCGAAAGCCTCCACCCCAGAATCTAGAAACTCGATCTCGAACTGTCGATCGCTGATGGGCTTCGGCTGTCGGACTAGTTGGTACAACCGCTGTTCGGTAACCGTGCCTTCGCCTCGCACATCAACGTCAAGTCCGCGAGCCGCGACTGCCGGCTGTCCGTCTACAAGCACCCGAAAGCGCACGGACGTTCCTCGCTCGGCCGGCCCCATGACGAGATGAAGGTCGCGTGCGTGGAAGCGGTACGCGATCCGCCCGCCGGACTTGTTCAGTAGAATGGCTTGTCTTTCGATTGTCCAATCGCCTGAAAGTGCCCATTGATTAAGTTTTAATTGCGCGGAGGCAGTATATAAATGACGCTTGTTTAACACCGCGCCGCCGGGAGACGCAAAATTTTCCGTTCTTTCGTAGCCGAGGTAGTTTTCAGGCGATTTCAGGCTGCCCCAATCGGCGGCGGCTTCAAAACCGCGAGCGTCGACTTCGACCATTTCCCGACCGACATCGCCAGTTCGGGACTCAGACAGTAGCTGTTGAATGACCCTTTCCGATTGCTCGTACTCGCCCTCGCCGAATTGGTGATGACGAATGCGTCCTTGCGTGTCTATAAAATAAAGGGCTGGCCAATAACGGTTCCCGAAAGCACGCCACACCGCATAATCGTTGTCCACAGCGATCGCATAGTCAATTTTCATTTCCGTCAGGGCTCGGCGGACATTATCGATATTCTTCTCGAATTCAAACTCCGGTGTATGTATACCAATTACTACTAGTCCCTGATCCTTATACTTCTCGGCCCACGCGCGAACATAAGGGAGTTGGCGCAGCCAATTGATGCAGGTATAAGTCCAGAAGTTGATCAGCACGACTTTTCCACGCAGTTCGTCAACTGTTAATGGCTGCGAATTGAGCCACGCGATCGCGCCAACAAGAGACGGTAGTTCGCCTTCAATCGGTAACTCAGCCGTTGCTGACGTAGCGTGTTGTGTGGTGCAGCCGATCATGCCAAGCTGGGTGGCAGCAATAGTTTTAAGCATGGTTGTTAAAAAGTAGCGGCGATTATGATTGATTTTTTTTAACACGCACTGATCTCCCTGTCGTTGCGTTCGGATAGGTACAGTGAAATTAGAAAACCTCGATAGTTCTCTCCTCGACGACCACGGGCGAGCCATTACCATTGGGGTGTGGGGTGCGTTCATGGACGGGCGACGTGGGTGTCCGATCAATCAACAAGCTGAGTAGTTCGGGGCGGCTGTAATGACCACGCGCGTCCATGAGTCGCTTGCGGGTGTCGATCTGGGCAAAGTCAAGATCGGCAAGCACTTCGCCTTCGCCCGCTTTGAGAGGTTCACCGACGATCTGGCCGTCCGGACTCACAATGGCAGTGAAGCAGCCGCCAGAAATCGGCTCGATCGCGCAACCCGTGTCCTTCATGATCTGAGCCTGCTGATCGGCATCCAGCCACGCGGTCGCACAGACGACAAAGCAGGCGGATTCAAGGGCGTGCTGGCGGACGTTAATTTCCGCTTGCTCTGCGAACAGCGGGCCGGCGAACGATCCGGGATACATCGCCGAGTGGATTTGCTCACCATCGGCGATCAGGGAGTAACGTACCAAAGGATTGTTATGCTCCCAGCAGGCAAGTTGTCCGATACGCCCAACGGTACTATCGATAGCACGCAGACCTGAGCCGTCACCCTGACCCCAGAGTATCCGCTCGTTATAAGTCGGCGTAAGCTTCCGGCGGCGCTGAATCAGCGTACCGTCTGCGTCGAAGATAAGCTGCGTATTGTAGATCGAGCCGCCGTCGCGCTCATTGATGCCGATTGAAACGACCATGTTTGCTTCCTTCGCGGCTTCGGCGATCGCTCGGGTTTCAGCAGACGGCACCGTAACCGACTGTTCAAGCAACCGTAGATGTTCCTTTGCCAACGCGAACGGGGCTAGCACATAGGAGAAGTAGGGGTAATAGGGAATGATGGTTTTGGGGAAGGTCGCGAACTGGACGCCCTGTTGACCCAGATCACGGATCTTTTTCACGACCTTCTCAACGGTACCCTGCCGGCTGTACAGCACGGGACTAATCTGCACGGCGGCGGCTTTAACTATCGTACTGCCAAAGATATTTTTAGTATTTTGCATTGTTTTAAAATTTTACTATTTATGTTAGGTAATAATTTATCTTCGGTAACAGTCGGTTTCCTAATCTAATACGGAGTGAAGGAACGCTGCCGACACATCTGCGTAGGTTCCGAAGCGCGGACGGGGGACGGGAGCCTGGACCGTCCGCGAACTCGGTTTCAGCGCAGCGACCTGAACGCCGCCCTGAGTTACTGAGCAAAAATCGTTGGCTTCGTAGACCTCTGCTGCTACCTAGTCGCCGGCGTACTCGACGGGTGTGGCAACTCTGACCGCATCATCTGGAAAGAACAGGAAAAATCTCTTCCATGTAACGGTCAGCGGCGGCGGCGGACTCTTCTGGACTGCTGCAATTCTGACGTGCGCTCAGGTAGGGCGCGTACCAGTCCCACCAATGATGCTCGGCGTGTGTCTTCTCGTAATGGTCGTGGTGCTCCGCCGTCTCACGGAGGATATCTGCAAGGGTTGGAACATCTGTGGCTCATGCCTGCGTCAACTTCCACTCGCGGTCGGGAAGTCGCTCTTTAATCTCCTGGAGCAGCCAGCCGTTTCCGTCCGCATCCTCGAACGAGGCAAACGAGAAGTAGGAACGGCCTTGCGGGTCGCGTCCGCCAACGCGCGGGTTCTCCACGGCGTTGTTGAAGGGGCCGCCGGCGTAGTGGAAGACTTCGCTCACATTGACACCGCGAGTGATCAAGTCTTCGCGGGCGGCGTCGAGGTCGTCCACGGCGAGAACCAGGCTGTGCGCCGAGCCAGAATTGTCCGGAGTGACTCCCTTGCCGAAGATGATCGAGGCTTCGGAGTTGTGCGGCGTCATCTGCACGCCGCGGAAGTTGCCCTCCGCGATGTCGATGTCGAGCCGCCAGCCGAGATTTTCGTAGAATGCCTTCGCGCGGTCAACGTCGGAAACGCTGAACACTACAACTTCGAGTTTCATGTTTGGACTGTTTACGCGATCGCTACTCATTTTGTTCTCCTTTAGGTTGGTAAGTTTGATGTTCAAATTGGTTACTTTTCATTCTTCTGCGATCGCCTTTAGCGGGTCGGGCGCTCCAGCCCAAACTTATTTTGGGCTGCCTCCAATCGAAGATTTGAGGGACTCACAAAGTGAGTAGAGCGCAATCCGACCATCGCCCAATGCACACCACTCAAGTTCTTTGAGTTAAAACGCGACTTATTGCTTTAATTGAGTCGGCTATTTGTTTCAAATGTGGGTATTGGTGTTGGTCTAGCGCAGAAAAAGCGGAAGGATGAATGCTGCAAATCTATTCCTGCTATGAGGGTGTTTCGCGCCTTTGAAGCATCTCTAAACGCGATCGCACCCCAACAAACTTTTATTTGATCTCAGCCGGGTCGAACTCGGTAACTCGTCCCGGACGAGCAGCTAAAAATACATCGTAGGAACTGCAATAGGCAATGGTGACATCATTGGCTTGGTTATAAAGATGAACCACCGTATTCGCTCCTCCAGGTTGGAGCGCAATGGGTTCCAGATCGCCAAAAAACAGACGACGAATAGTATCTCCACTGCCCAATTCATCTCTTAATTTCTTTAACAAAGTTAATTTTCCTTCGAGGGTTGGGGGGGGTGGATCATCGGGATGCTTTGCTTGACTTGTTGTTGCTTGACTCATGATTGTTACTCTCCAATGTTGTTGAAATAGACTGGTCAAACTTTATCTATGTCCTCAGTTCACCGAAGAAAAGGCGGTCGGTGCCAGCAACTGATTGCTGATGTTCTGCACGAGTAGACCGTCCTTCTCAGTCTCAGTGCTGATCGCGATCCATTCGGGGTCGGCGAGGAATGCGTTCCAGCGCTCCTGGCGTTCAGCCATGCTGTCCCAGGCAAGCATATAAGTAAGCTGCTGATTGCTCTCGCCAACTAACGTTGTCCAGAATCCAGCCTGACGGATGCCATGCTTTTCCCAAATCTGTAACGTATGGTTCTGGAAGCGCGACAGCAGCGCGGGTAGTCGTCCGGGCATGGCGTGATAAATGCGTAATTCGTAGATCATGCCTGTGTTCCTTTAAAGGCTAAATGGTTGAGCAATTCTGGTTGAGAGCGTCCAAAGTCATTCTTCTTGGCACAAGGCGGTGTCAGTGCCCTGCGCTCTGTCCACCATCGACGTGAAGGATTTCGCCCGTGACAAAGTTGGCTGATTCGAGGTAGAGGATTGCATCGATGACATCGGATATATCGCCCATGCGACCGATCGGGTGCAGAGCATCGAGCTGTGCATGGGTTTCGGTGGGATGCATTGGCGTTTTGATTGTACCCAGCGCGATCGCGTTCACCCGGATACCGCGCTTGGCATACTCGATCGCCAGCGATTTGGTCGCGGCATTCAGTCCGCCCTTCGTCAGCGACGCGAGCACAGATGGTAAGCCAGCGATCGGGTTGTCAACCAAACTCGTCGATATCTGCACAACATGACCGCTACCCTGCTTCTCCATCTCGGCGATCGCGAGTTGCGTCATGTGAAAGAAGCCAGTGACGTTAGTGCCCAGATATACCTCGTAGTCAGCCTCGGTGTATTGGGTAAATGGCTTGGCGATAAATATACCAGCGTTGTTGATGAGCGTGTCGATGCGCCCGAAGCGGGTCACGCCTTCGATGATCGCACGTTCGGCAGTTTTTCGATTGGCGATGTCACCTGACACTGCGAGGATTGCATCATCATCCGATGGCTGAATTGAGCGTGAGATAGCGACCACCCGATAGTTGCGATCGCGGTACGCCTTGACAAGGGCTGCGCCGATGCCCTGTGATGCCCCGGTGACAACAGCGACTTTCTGTTCGATGCCCATCGTAAAACTCCTTTGGAAATAATGTATGAATTTTGCGGGTCACGCTATGGTCGAAGCCGTTATGCGGTTATGCGATGGTCATGGTTGGTACTGGTATCAACTGGCAGCCATGCTTCGATTTCCTGCGCTATTTTCGCGGCGTTGTTCTGGTACATCGTGATCGCGTCCTTCCAACGGGCAAATGCAGCGGCGAACGCCATCCTAGATGGATTGGTTTTGTTGTAAAACTTTTTTAGCGTTCAACTTTGTTTTATGTTTCTGCGTGCTCCAGGAGTAAGATGTCTAGGCCTGGTGTCTGCCTTTCATGGGTCACTGCAAGCGATTCTCCAAAGGAGAGGCTACGCCAACGCGATAATAACTGTAAAACTCGTCGGTTAAACTTTTCTGGATTCTCGATGAAGGTGGTGAGCCGAGCAATACCCGCGTTGTTGACCAGCACAGTAGTATCACCGCACTGTGTCACGGCCGAAGCTATCGAGGCAGGATCGGTAACATCGAGTTTGACCTGAATGATACCTGGCGTTTTGGCTTCAGTCGGACTACGCACCCCGGCATAGACCTTTTTGGCACCACGGTCAAGTGCCTCGTGCGCGAATGCCAAGCCTAAGCCGCGACTAGCGCCAGAAATAAAGACTACGGAATCTTGAGTTTTCATCTTCAGTTTTGGAGATAATGTGTGAATGTTGCTCTTCAGGCGATGGTCGAAGCCATTATGCGGTGGTCATGGTCGGTGCTGGTAGCGACTGGTAGCCATGCTTCGATTTCCTGTGCCATTTTCGCGGCATTGTTCTGGTACATCGCGATCGCGTCCTTCCCGACGGGCAAATGCAGTGGCGGGCGTTCTGTATTGGCGAGTTGAAGAATCACCTGAGCAAACTTTTTCGGATCGCCAGGTTGGTGCCCGTGTAGCGCATTGGCTCCGCTCCGCATCTGTTCTACCGTTTCCTGGTAATCGTCGATAACGGTTTTAGCGGCAACATAAGATTCAGCGCTCAAGAAGTCGGTACTAAAAAGACCGGGAGCCACTACCGTAACGTGGATGCCGAGCGGTGCCAGTTCGACCGCCAGCCCTTTCGAGAGACCTTCGACCGCAAATTTAGTAGACCCGTACAATCCCCAACCCGGAACTGCATCGTAGCCGAACAGCGACGAGATATTGATGACCCGCCCGGATTTTTGCTGGCGCAGGTACGGCAACACCGCACGAGTCACGTTCAGTAACCCAAACACGTTGGTATCATACTGTTTGCGGACTTCGGCATCCGTGGCTTCTTCAATCGCAGTAACCATGCCAAACCCGGCATTATTGACTAAGACATCAACCCGGTCGAAACGGGCAATGCCTTGCTTGACAGCCTCTTGTACCTGGTGTTCCTGGGTAACATCCATCTGCACAACGTACAGATCGGGGTGGTTGTGCAGGGTAGCGGCGAGTTGTGCGGGCTGAGAGCGAACCGTCGCCATTACTCGATCGCCTGCTGCCAGGGCTGCTCTGGCAATTTCTAACCCAAAGCCTCTGGAAGCTCCGGTAATGAACCATATTTTCTGCGTTTTCATGGAGTATCCTCGTTTTCGGTGTTGTCTAGTTTGTTGCCTTTAGTTCTTTCGGTTAGTGTCTAACTGCTGCACTGGTGGCGAGTAGCAAAAGGAGCGAAAAGCCTGATACGTTTGACTCCTTTTCACCCTTAAGTGATTGATGTCCTGTTATCGTCCGGGAGCACGAGTCTTCACCTCTTGGAGCACCCAACCGTTGCCGTCTGGATCGCTGAACGAGGCAAAGGAGGCATAATCGCGACGTTCTGGGTCTGGGCCTGTTATACATCCCTCGGTTCCGGCGTGGTGGAAGACCCCGCCGATGTCGTGGAACACCTCACTCACCTCGACACCCCGATCAACGAGTTCGGCGTGGGCTGCCTCGATGTCGTAAACTATGAGGTACAGACCTTGGACTGAACCAGGTGCGGCTAACGTAACGCCAGTACCAAAAATAATTGAGGCTTCTGATCCAGGGGGCGTTAACTGCACCACGCGGAAGTCCTTATCGGTAACGAAGTCAGCATCCAGCCGCCACCCCAAAGTTTTATAGAAGTCCTTGGCTCGATCGACATCGGAGACGGGCAATACCACAACTTCAAGTTTCATGTTTTGACTGTTTACGTGATCGCTATTCATCTTGTTCTCCTTTAGATTGGTGAGGTTGCTGCCTATCTCGATTAACTTCATTCTTCTGCGATCGCCTTTGGTGGGTTGATCGCAATGCGATCATCGTTCAATTTAGAACACTCAAGTTCTTTGAACTAAAACGCACTTTAATCGTTCGCAGCCCCTTTGACGGACAGGGGCGCTCCGACGATCGAAGTGTCGTACTGATTTCCAAGATCCGTCCATCGTTCGGGTGGCGTTTGACCAATTTGAGGGAAGAATTCGTCGATTCCGCCGGGTACGAAGGTGAAAAGCAAGCGAGCCGCTCCCGGCCCGAGGTTTACCCATCCATGTACGCTGTTCCGGGGTACAACAACCGATGTTCCGGGTGCGACCTCGAACTCTTTGCCTGCACAGTGAAAGCGAAATCTGCCTTCAAGTACTTCAAATATCTCCTCCCTATCTTCGTGATAGTGGAGTGGCGGCCCTATGAACGGTGGGACGCGTGCTTCGATGATTGTGAAAGCCCCGCCGACATCTCTGCTATGCACGCGGATAGCCATCTGCTCACCGAGCATTGTATTGAACCAATTGAGATCCTCGCCCCGGCCGACAATTGCAACTTTGTTTTTACTGAGTTCGGTGCTCATTGTTTTACCTCCGATAATTGTGGAATTGAGGATCAAAGCACTTCATTACTTGCAGCGATAATGGCTGCCATTAACTGCTCCATATTCCAGCGATTGCGATACTGAATTCCATTAATAAACAAAGCTGGTGCAGTCACGACTCCACTTTGCTGACCACTTGCGATATCTTGATTGATGCGGTCAACATGAACTTGTTTGAAGATATCCTGCAAAAATTGGCAGATGTCGAGACCTAGATCATTGGCATACTCAACGAGATAGCCGTTTCCCAATGCCTCTTGATGGGTGAGCAGCATCTCGTGCATCTGCCAAAACTGACCTTGCGCTGCTGCTGCTTCCGCTGCTTCTGCTGCCTTTTGTGCTTGAGGATAAATTGAATGTTCGATAAAATGACGAAACACTACACAAATCGAATTTTTCTCAGTCAGCCCAGAATTGAAATCTTGCTGAATTGTCTGAATCAACTGATGCAATTCTCTGGACTGAAGACATTGGTAATTTCCATATTCCACGAGTATGACGGGGGCATTGAGCGTCCCCTGATAGCGATCGCGTTCGGAAGGTGGAACAAAAAGTTGATTAAAATTACTATCTTGATTCATCGGACACTGTATCAAAAAAGGTTTCTCACAGCATCAAGGGATTGGTATGACCGAAGAGGCAGGGGAGCAGGGAGCAGGGAGCAAGGGAGAAAGATACTACAATTCCCCTGCGGCAAGGGTTTCAGAGTAAATAAATTTATTTATGCTCAAGGGAGAAATATTTATTTCGAGATGCATAGCACAAGAAATAATACGTCCTTAGTTCAGCAGCCCTACATTTATGTATGGGGTTCTCCCCCCTGCTCCCCGCCCCC
>NZ_WBKL01000090.1:0-32482 GCF_015714705.1 Nostoc sp. NZL
GAATTAATGGCTACCAATAACATCGGTGTACAAACGTGATACCGAAGGATGTGCACTTCCACCGCAGGATATTAGGGTTTAAACAGTTTAGTTTTAGCCATATCGTTCAGGCGTTGCGGAACCGTAACATACACGTTTTCTGTTACTTTCCGCTTTACGAACAGGCTCTTGTCCCCTCGCCCTTTCGGGTTTAGGTTAGTTGTTCGCCTTGGAGTCAATTACCCTGAACTCCAGCCAACTTAGTTGGCAATTCAATCAGTGCGTACCACGGCGCACCGTTTCCGTGTACACGGCTCCCGATGTTCTTAGCTTGCGCTTTTGCTCATGTGTTTGTAATCATGACAACTCTCATGAATTGCTTCTAGATTATTTTTCTTCCAGTTGGCATGGTTTCCATCGATGTGATGCAGGTGTACCCGTTCCTCGTCGATAAATTTCAGACCACAGGAAGCACATCTATGGTTTTGCTTCTTAAGAGCTTTAGAGGTTTCACCGTCGTAGAGCTTACTTTTACGTTCGCTCCAGTATGCTATATCACCGTCATAAGGGGATTTTGTTCCTTTGACCATGACGTGATTATTTTCGGAGTGGGAAACTGTTGGGAATGCCTTGTCTACAAGTTTTCTACTTGAGTAGCGGTCATTCTTTGTCTCCCTGTTGAATACCGTGTACGCTCTGTGATTTAGGAACCAAAGTGAGAACCTTGACCCGTCCATTTTGCAGAACTTGTGGTAATTCCTCCAACCTCTAACTAAGGGGGCTAGCTTTTCGGCTTTGACCTTAGCACCATAATTCGAGTTGTTGACGATGTGTTTTACTTTCTTACGGAATGCTTTGAAGTTGTCCGTTGAGGGAGTTCTTCTGAGTTTCCCGTTTTTCTGGACTTTGAAGTTCCAGCCGAGGAAATCAAACCCATCTGTCGCGGCGGTAACTTTGGTTTTCTTTTGGCTTACATTCATTCCGCGTTTACGGAGGAACTCGCTGATTCTTTTAAGTATCTCTGACGCATTATCTTTGGGACGGAGTACAATGACCATATCATCCGCGTAACGGATTGATGGTTCTGTGATGTTTCCGTGGGATTTGTATTGGTGAATACTCTCAATCCCGTTCAATGCGATGTTAGCTAATAGTGGACTAACCACTCCCCCTTGCGGTGTGCCCTGTTCGGGGAATTCTGGGTTAACTCCTGCCTTGAGGCATCGGAAGATACCGATTTTTAAGCCTTTGGGGGCAATGAGTTCATCCATTATTGCTGAGTGGTTAATCCGGTCGAAGCACTTTTCAATATCGAGTTCTATAACTCGTTTTTCTATTCCGTTGCATCGGGATTTGAGGTTATCAAAGATGTACTGTTGTGCATCGTGGGCAGAGCGCCCAGTTCTAAACCCATAACTCCGGGCATGGAATGTGGCTTCATGTGCTGGTTCGAGTGCGTATTTTGCGAGGCATTGCCAAGCTCTATCTGCGATGGTGGGTATCTTAAGCATTCTGGTAGTCCCGTCCTTCTTGGGGATGGGGATTTCCCGTAAGCCTCGATGTTTCCAATTTCCGCTATTCATTCTCAGTAGTTCTTCAAGATTGAAGCGTTCTTCAAATGAGAGGGATTTCTTACCATCAATACCAGCCGTCTTTTTACCAGCGTTTAGCTGTGATACTTGTCTTATTGCAAGAAATCGAGCCGAGGTTGATTTTAGAATGAGCTTTTGGAGTGACCTAGCTTTCCGTTTGTCTCCAACTTGAACAGCTTTGTACACGCGCTTTTGAAGGCGGAATAGGTTACGCCGGAATTTCTTCCAGGGTAGTGCTACCCATGATTCACTAGTTTTGTAACTGTGTCTAACCATACTCTTCTCTAGGTAGTGTATTCTGAACACCTCAGACCAATTACGGTCTGTCCTACCCGAACTGTGGGGATTCCTCCGCTCGTCTGGGCTACTTGGGGTTCGATTGCCCCTAGACCCACAATTCGTTTTTATTCGTTCCCTCGGATTGATTGATTGTTCCGTTAGGTGTAGCCACTTCAACCATTGGATTCCCCGGACTCTTGCCATTATTCAGATTGATATTTGGCGGGATTTTACTCCAATGAGGTCAGGGATTTTTTGTGTTGCGCCCTTGCCACTCGGTAGGTTGCTTTTCTAGGCTCTGTTTCACCGTAGGAACTCCCTGTTAGCACCAGTGTCAGCCCGCAACGGCTGTCTGATTGTGCCCTGTTCCCAGCTTCACCCTCCAGATACCGAGTCTGGTCAGTGTGGGCAGATAAGGAGTCAATTCTGAGTCTGAATGACAGGACTTGCACCTGCATCAATCCGAGAGTTCAGCCTTTAATGTCAGTAATCTGCTGACGGGCTGGATTAGTTATGTACGGACTGGATACCGTGATTCACTAATCAACGAATCGCACCATCTGACCGAGAGTTCAGCCTTTTGTGACAGTAATCTGCTGTCGGGCTGACTTAGTTATGTACGGACTGATTACCGTGATTCACTAAGTAACGAATCGCACTCCCATTTGGATTGCACTTTGATCATTACTTTTATCATAAGAACCACGTAAGGTTTTTCCATCAAGCGCAACGACTTCACCTGATGTTATCTTTTGTACTGATTTCATCCAATTAAGAAAACATTCCTGAAACTGCTGAGGGTAAATTTTAAGCAAATACTCGTGCAAATGTATCATGAGATGGAATGCCATTTGGGAGTTCTAAAAATGTTTTTAACCATTCATATTTGGCACACCCATATGTCTCTATTGCCACCCAACCATCCGCTCCACAAACTACTGCACATACAGTAATGGTTATGATATCGATTAACTTGTGTCGCAGGGTGCGATCTATTCGTGGGTCTTCTATTTCCAAAAAATGATCAGCAATTGTGATTTTGGGCTTGAGTTTCACAGGCTGTGGCTTTGTTTGACTTTGAAAATGAGAATATCATGGTTGAGCGATCGCAGCGTATACTCCTGAAGTTGTTCGTTTCGCCTTCACTCAACCGATACAAAGCCCCATCAGCGACTTCTGATAGTCTTGCAAAATACCTCATTTGACCAACCTGATACTTTCTTTGTACCACTTTGTCAAAATTTAGATGCGTTTGCCCTGGTCGGGTAGTACCTCGCAATCAGCTACATCATTAGTAGTCACCACCGCAGCCAAAATCTCTCCGCTTCCTTGATCAACTCCCAGATGCAACTTCCGCCACGTCCGTCGTTTACCTACCCCATGTGTGCGAACTTTCCATTCTCCTTCACCATACACTTTTACCCCAGTTGAATCCACTACAACATGGATTGCCTCATCCTTTGGGATTACGGGCAGTTCCACCGATAAATTGCTCAAACGACGGCATAGGGTGGAGTGATCTGGCACCTTCAACTCAATTCCCATCAAGATAAACAGTGATTCCAGAAATCATAAGAGTCTGCCGCCCTGCTAAGTGAAATACCGATTGTACAGTTCCCATCGTAGCTATCGCCACGTCACTGTAATAATTGGAGGCTCCTTTCCGTCCTGTTTTCTTTTCGTTGCGCCATTGTTCGATTACTTCTTCACTCACCCAGAAAGCCAGACTCCCTCGCTGCTTGAGCGCCGCATCATATTCCTGCCAGTTACGGACTCTGTAGTTAGTTTTGGCTTTCGTCTTCATAGTCCAACTAAGAAACTAGGAGGGGATTAGTAGAGGTAGGAAGGAATAAGTAAAATTTACCATTTTTCCCTATTCATGCAACAACGCCGCTTCCTACTACCATTGGACTCTACACCAAGCTCCCTCACTGATCTTAGGAGCCAAACTAGAGTGTAGTTGAAGCGTCATTTTTCCAGTTTTGTCGATATAACCACATTTGTTACCAATGCTCACTAGCGCTAAAGATCCGGAAAATTTAGCAGCATAATCGAACTGTGGTGAAACAAGTACTTTACCTGTTTTGTCGATGTAGCCCCATTTATTGCCGATGTTAACCGATGCTAATCCTTCAGAAAAATCTGTTGCACTAGTAAACTGGGGCTTGATGACAATTTTACCTGTTTTGTCAACATAGCCAGACTTCTGAGCAACACCAATCCATGCCATTCCTTCGGAGAAGTTAAAGGCATAATCGAATTTTGGTTTAATCACAAACCTGCCTGTGGTGTCTATGTAGCCTAGCTTACTATTAGAGCCAACTACAGCTAACCCTTGCGAAAATTTAGAAGCACCGTATAGTTGCTGCTGGTCGAACCTAATGACAAACTTACCTGTTTTATCGATATAACCATATTTACCACGCCCAGAACCTTTGATTTGCACCCATGCTCTTCCAGAAGAAAAAGCTTCAGCAACATCAAACTGTGGTTGAATGACAATATTACCTTTTTTATCGATGTAGCCAGACTTGTCAGCAATTTTTATTCGTGCTAATCCTTCATAAAAGTTGGCCGCATCTGCTTTTTGTGGGCTGAAATTAGTAAAGGCAGTTAACTTTGGCTGGAGAACACGCTTACCTGTTTTATCGATGTAGCTAGCTTGATTCTCAATGCTAACCAGAGCCAGCCCTTCGGAAAAGTTAGCTGCGTAATCAAATTGTGGTGGAATAGCGAATTTACCCGTTTTATCAATATAACCCCACTTTTGATTCACCCAGACTCGTGCTAATCCTTGAGCAAAATCTGTAGCACCCTCAAACTGAGGAGGAATAGGGAATTTACCTGTTTTATCGATATAGCCCCATTTCTGATCAATTTGTATTCGTGCTAGACCTTCAGAAAAGTTTGATGGAGAATAAAACTGAGGTATAGCAGGGATTTGAGCTTGATTATCGATAGAGTTGAGTTTGTAGCTAGTTTCTTTTAAGAATCCTTGAGATGGTAATAGACTTGTGAAAGTTAAACCAATAATTAAAGAAAATAATTGTTTCATTTTTTTGAAGCTACTTTCAAAAAAGTAATAATTTTTCCTTTGTTTTTTGCAAAGGCTTAATCTATATGAATATTTACATTAAGGATTTGTGCCTCAATTTTTAAGTTACTCTCAAAATTATGTTCGCCAATGATTAGTTACAATTCAGTCCAAGTAAACAAGTAAGCTGAAGGTGAGCCAGAGCGGTCATCATTAGTTACCCTTTCTATTGAATAGGTGAATATGATAGCTACGAGGTCTTCCAAAAACTCAAGTGATTAAAGTCAGCTAAATTGCTTTATGCTTTTGGCATGGTAGAGTAAACCGACTTCTGTTGATGCAATACCTTAAACCATTGGCTCAATTTAGGATACTCTTGCTGCCAATTATTGCCAAATCTGAGGCTGTAGTAACCCAACCCTGATATAGCTGCAACATCAACAGCACTCAGAGTTTCATTTAATAGGTAAGCTGAGTTAGTCAACTTTTGCTCAAAAACACCTAAAAGGCGATTAATGCTGGACTGATATTTAGCTTGGGTGGCAAAATCAGCTTGATTTCCTTTACGGGTTTCGTACCACAATCCCACAACATTATCTATCAAACTGTCTGCTAACTCTTCCCCCTGGCGGCAGCACAAACGCTCAATGCGCGAGCCTGGATAAAAACTTGGCTGAGGATAAGTCTCGTCTAGATACTCCACAATCAGCGTTGAATCCCAAAAAACGAACGAGGTCATTTTCATCCACCAATACCGGAACTTTCCCGATGGGAGATAAACGCAAGAATTCTGGAGATTTATTGTTAATGTCTGTTTCTTTGGGTTCGTAAGGTAGCTGCTTCTCTGCCAGGACAATTCTCACTTTACGAGCGTAAGGTGAACGCTGTGCATAGTATAAGATTCGCGCCATATCGCTGCTATGAATTCAGTATTGTGATTTCCTATTTTATATCTAATTTTGAATTGATGAAGCCAAATAAGGGGCTACAAAAGCGCAGGTGAATAATCTAAAGTGCCTCTGAAAAGGCAAAGCAGCAAGCGATCGCTTAGATCCAAGTGATGCAACTCGGATCGTCTCTATTCATACTAGTGAAGCTTTAGGCTATGATGAGCGCTACCCTGGATGTCTATGCCAACTGGAACGATCTATTCCAGCCTGGACAGTGTAATTTTGCTGGTAATCATGGTTATGCCAATATTCTCTATACAGAATTACTCCAAGGCAATAGCTTTACCCAGTCCAACGGTATTCTCTTAAACTTGAATACAGTAGTCAATGCTGAATCGTCTAACTACCTTTAGCCGACATCACCTCAGAGAGGTCGGCATCACCGTGGTCGGGTAGCAGGACTATATCGCTATAATCGCGCTACCCGACCACGATGATGCCTATTCAACGAAATCCTAAATAAGTGTAACTACTGGTTATATATCATTGATGAACTATATCTATCTGGAGGAATTGTCAGGTACGGATCTGGCTCATGATCATTCCAGTTAGCACCAGTCCCCCTCCAAACCACCCTCGTACCCCAAGGGTTTCGCCAAGCAGCAAAAACGAGAATATCGCTGCGAACACTGGCTCAAGTGCGTAGAGTACAGCTGTCTCGTGGGCTGTGACCCAGCGCTGCGCTACTGCCTGAGTCCATGTGGTAGCAGCGGTACCAATCAGACCAAGATATAGGAGTGCATTGAAGTTTCCACTGATAGCTTCAAATTGTTCTCGGACTTCAGGGGCTGCCCAGCATCCCCCCAGCAGTGCTACAGTAATTAGTTGAATAGCAGTGAGTGGCATGGGTGGATGGCGTGACGTGACCGCATCGAGCAGGAGTATATAGATTGCATAACTTAGGGCGCATACGAACATCCATAGGTCACCGATGCCAAGTGCTCCGCCTTCCCAGGACATTACTCCAATGCCAATAAGAGCAAGCCCAGCCGAGAAGAAAGCCCTTACAGGTACCCGTTGCCCCAGCAGTGGTCCGAACAACGGCACTAAGATCACGTTTAGACCGATAATAAATCCCGCCCGATTTGCAGAGATCGTTTCCATCCCAATCGTTTGACTGGTCAAGGAAGTAAAGAATACAAATCCAAGAAGTACTCCGTCGCGCACTAAGCGTGCATTTGGTCTTCCAGCAAAGGGGACAAAAACTAGTGCTGCCACTGCAAACCGAATTGCAATTAGCGAAGCTGGCGAGAGGCTACTGACAACATCCTTGATAACTGGAAAAGTTGTGCCCCATATTAATGTTGTAGCAACGAGTAGAATGATGCCCTGGGTGTGCCGATACTTCTGTGGTGGAGAAATCATGGTATACCGTATTGCTGGGGGATTAAACCGTGGTGTGTGCAGAAAAAATCCCCTTTAGGGTAAAATTAGCGAATTTGACACAATTCCCACGTAACGCTTAAAAGTTTTGCTATGAAAGGGTCACAAAAATAAAATTGCTTTTTGACTCGAAAATTCTTAAAAAGCCTGTTTTTGCTGTGCCAATTGCCCCATAACCTATTTGATATAATGAAAACATCCTTAACTTGTCGTTACCCTTAAGAGTTGCAACACGCCTTTAGAAATATTTTTAACCCTTTCGCCAACGTTGTCTGGGCTAATTTTTTCACTATTAGGTATTGGCTGAGTATCTCAACTAAAACTTTTCTTGCCTCTCAATTAAAAACCTCAATTTTTACTGATTAACTCTTGATAGATCCCATCTCAAATCTGTTTTTGATTTGACTCTTAATGGCATTGACCAAATATAAGAAAATCCATGTCCTGCCTTATGATCAAATTGGTCTTCAACATCATATGTGGAAAGTGAATGATCATACATTGCATATTCGGAATCTCGACTTAAGACGATGAGATTTCCTTTATATAATCTCAGTGTTATATACCCATTAACACGGGACTGAGTATAGCCTACGAAAACATCTAAAGCTTCTCTAAGTGGAGAAAACCAAAGACCGTAATAGACCAATTCTGAGTATTGCTGAGCTACTTGTGCCTTGTAATGTAAGAGATCCCTATCAAGCACCAAGTTTTCTAGTTCTTTGTGTGCAAAATGAAGGATTGCGCCTGCTGGACTCTCATAAATTCCTCGAGTTTTTATCCCTACAACTCTATTTTCTAATATATCTATCCTTCCTACCCCATGTTTTGAGCCAAGCGTATTCAACTCCGATACTAATTGTATCGGAGGTATAACCTTACCATCAAGCGAAACCGGAATACCTTGCTCGAAGCCTATACAAACATCATGTGGTTCATCTGGAGCTAACAATGGTGAGGTGGTAATTTGATAAACTTCATTTGGTGGAGGCAACTTAATATTGTCAAGAACTCCACACTCTATACTAGTTCCCCAAATATTCGTGTCTATACTATATGGTTTTGCAGCAGACACAGCAATCTCAATGTTGTGTGTTCTGGCGTACTCAATTTCATCATCACGGGACTTCATTTCCCATTCTATAACTGGTGCGATAATTTGTAGATCGGGATTCAGGGCAGCAATACTGCAATAAAATCTGACTTGATCATTGCCTTTACCCGTTGCACCATGAGCAACAGCGTTGGCTTTTTCTTGTTGGGCTATCTCAACTAATCGCTTAGCAATTAAAGGGCGTCCTAGAGGAGCAGCTAATAGATACTGACCCTCGTATACTACATTAGCTTTGAGTGCTTTAAAAACATACTCACGAAGATATTCTTCTCTCAAATCTTCTATATATACTTTAGATGCACCTATTTGTTTAGCTTTAGATCCTATCGTGTCTAATGGCTCAAACTGACCAATATTTGCACAGAATGCGATAACCTCAGCTGAATACTTATCTTGGAGCCATTTTAAAGCTACAGAAGTATCTAAGCCGCCAGAATATGCAAGAACAATTTTCATAAATTACTCCACTAATATAAACTTTCCATAATCTGCTCAAACGTAGTATGAATATCTCCTTTGCTGATAAACTGCTTTGTAATCTGCAAAGTCTTATCAAAAGAACGATCAATCTTTTGGTGCTGTTTGCTCAAAAAATCTTGATGATTAACAAAATCATTATTTAAAATATCTACAATTTCTTGCACACTTTCAGGTGCTGTTCCTCCTTGGCTTTTCTGTCTAGATATTGCTTTTATAGGATCAAGAAGGTCTTGCAACAAATTCAGTTCTATATTGCTTCCTGAATTATCTAACAATTGAGCAATATAATCTACATCATTTAGGTTTTTATTAGATTTTATTAATTGGTTTACAATTGCACCAACAATCTTATGAGCTTCTCGAAAAGGCATATTTCTTTCTACAACCAAATAATTTGCTAATTCAGTCGCTGTCGAGAAGTTTGCCCAACACATTTCTAGAGATCTGTGAGTATTAAATTTTAATGTCTGCACCTGCTGACACATGATAGATATAGTGGAATACGTGTCATCTATGGCCTGCCATAAAAAGGGCTTATCCTCTTGTAAATCACAACTGTAACCAGTTGTAACGCTTTTAACTATAGTCAAAACATGCATAAGTGCTCCATATACCCTTCCTGTTCTTGCCCTTGCTAGCTCGGCAACAACTGGATTCTTCTTCTGAGGCATAATGGAGCTACCAGTAGCAAATGCGTCATCAACTTCTATCAAACCGAATTCAAAACTGTTCCATAGAACAATCTCTTCAGCCATTTTTGAAATATTGCTCATCGTTATTCCAAAAGCGGCCAAACTTTCGGTGATGAAATCCCGTGAGCTTGTTGCATCAAGCCCATGCAAAAGTAGACTATTAAATCCTAGTAATTGTGTCGTTATTTTCCTGTCAATTGGAAAAGAAGTACCTGCTAAGGCACAAGCTCCTAAAGGGTTTTGATTAGTATTTTCAAATGCCTGTCTCAATCGCCATATATCTCTATTGAACATACTAGCGTAGGCTGTCAGCCAGTAAGCCAAGCTGATTGGCTGGGCTGGTTGACTATGAGTGTAACCAGTAATTACTGTTTCAGTGTGTATTTTTGCCAAACAAATGAGTTCTTCTATGAACTTTAAAAGTTCCTGTTGAATATTCAACAGAGCCGTCCGTAGATATAACCGAGTATCTGTGACAACTTGATCATTGCGGGAGCGGGCTGTGTGCATCCTACCCCCAATATTCATTCCCAGTTTAGAAATTACCCGGCTTTCTAAATTAAGATGAACGTCTTCTAATTCTTTATCAAGATGAACTTTTCCCTGCTGTGCATCTTCAAGTATTTCTAATAAGCATTGAAGTATGTCTTGTCCGTATTCTTGGGATATTATATTTTGATGACATAACATTATTACGTGGGCTATACTTCCCCAAAGATCAACTTCTATAAGCCGAGTATCCACCTCAATTGTTTGCGTGTAATCTAAAACAGATGGACTAATTTCTTTCTCAAATCTTCCCGCCCATAGTTTACTCATAATGGACTAATCCTTCATTTTGCTAACTTTTTAACTTCTGAGTGATTACTCTACAAGATGCAGTGATGCCATAATTTTTTGCTTCTGAATTGATTAATAAACTTTTCCAGGCTTTTGTAAGTGTATAGTTTTTCTCCCCATGTTTCTTGGGATTCTGGTAAATTATTTTTTCCTAAAATATACTGGATAATAATTTCATACATTAATGTTAAACAGAAAGCTCCTGCTCTAAGTTTTAAATAAGAAGCCTTCTCTGAATTTAAAATGGGAAAATAAAGTACTTTAATTATTCTCCCAAAATCAACTTGTTCTACCATGTGGTGGCATGTGACTCCAAACATAGATTCACCGTTATAAAGGGCATAATTATAACCACCTATTCCTCTGTATTTTGGCGGTGCCGGGTGAAAATTAATAGCAGATTTTTGTGATTTTTTTAAAACATAGTTTGGCAAAATAAGGTCGGATTTAAAAGAAAATATTCGGTCTCCTTCCCATAATTCAAGTTTAGAAGGATAAGCTTCACCTCGATTCCAAAAAATAGTTTCAACATCTGAAAATACCTCCTGAATAAATTGATTCGCTAAGTCACTCCAGTTAGATCTATCGCCTATAAACAATATTTTCTCAGCAACTTTACTGCTTGTTGGATTGAAACAATTACCCAGTCCCTGAGTCGCTTCAACCATTGGTTTCAGGATGTTATTATCAATATCTTGTTGGGTACTAGTGTTAATAGTAGTAGTCTGATTATCTGTGATTGTTTTATAAAACATATAACGCAAGTTCCTGTTTATAAAAATCTTGTGTCTTGACTATATATTAATACACTTATGTGACTTCTGTAGTTAAAAGGAAAAATAAAACTAATAAAAAATTTTTAAAATGGATGCATTTAAACTCTTAAAAGTCAATTATTTTAAAATTAAATTTCAGTTAACTAAATATTAAATCAAACTCCTATTTATTGATAGTTTAATTTAATATTAAAAATAAGTTATTTTTAGATTTTAATCTAAAAACATCTACATTTTATTGGTTTTAAATACTAAAAAACTCAGTCAAAAATTCTGACTTTTCCCGTTAAGTCTTGAAAAGCTTGCTCAAAAAGGATTTAGGGCAAGGTACAAGGTTTACAGCAAAATAACCCAAGCGTGGTATCAGAGGCGACAAATCATGTTGGACTGGTGGGAGAAAAATTTTGCGACTTGTGAGTTGGGCGATTACCTACGGTAGGCTTCTCTACGAGACGCTCCGCGAACGCCAACGCCGATTGGTAAGGGAGGTAACGGTTTAATATTACACAGCGCTTTAGCTATAGAACCTGAAAAAGGTCAGTCCCTTGGTCTGTTATGGCAAAAACTTTGGAATCGAGAGCCAAAACAGAAGCTACCAAAAGTGAAACTCCGACACAGAAGAAACAACGGCAAGCAGCAGCCCGTAAAGAAGCCAGAAAACGCCCCTTTGAGCAAAAAGAATTTTACAGATGGGTAGAAGCACTTACCACTGTAGAAAACGAAGTTAGCAAGTCCACCCGCGTGATTCATGTCTTTGATAGAGAAGGTGATATCACAGAAGTTTTTGATAAAGTTCGTCAACTTCAGCATACGGGAGTTTTGGTACGTGCGGCTCACAACCGTAGTTTAGATCAAAATAGTGAACGTCTGTGGTCAAAGCTGGAAGCTCAATCTATCGGTTTTGAACAGGAAATCAAACTCCCAGATACGAGCAAGCGTTCTGCCCGCAAAGCAAATCTGGCTGTAAGATTTTGTCCCGTTAATCTTCGTATTCCCTACCGTTTTGACAATCGCGATCCTCTACTTGTGTATGCTATTTATGCCACAGAAGTTGATTCTCCTTTATGTGAAACCCCTGTAGAATGGATGTTGCTAACCACGGAAGTTGTCGCAGATATCCAGATGGCTTCTACGATTTTAAATTGGTATTCTTACCATTGGCGAGTGGAAGAGTATCATAAAATTTTCAAGTCAGGGTGTCAGGTAGAAAGATACAGACTTGCTGCTGATGGGATGAAAACCTTAATTGGAATCTTTACGTGTGATTGCTGTTGAGCTTTTGCAGTTGACTTATCTACACCGTACCCAGCCAAACGCCGACGCAATTGTTATCCTCAATCCCCTTCAGCTTCGCATTTTGAAAGCTAAATCACCTAAACTACCCAAGATATTAACAGTTAGTTGGGCTGTGGAAGCGATCGCTCGTTTAGGGGGTTACTTAGAACATCGACATAAAACTCCCATTGGTATCCAGGTACTGTGGCGGGGCTGGTTAAAATTGCATGACCTCTGTGAGGGTTGGCAGCTTGCTAGAGAGACTTAACGGGAAAAGTCAGATAGAGAATCTGTGCTTGCGGGTTTGGTCAAAGACGGGTACACCGTTATCGATGCAGACGATGCTGACGATGATGAGAGCGGGGCAGTTATCGAGTCGGTTAAAGCCGCGTCTGTTGAATTGTATGCTGCTGAATGTCAAGCGATCGCCTCTGCTGTTGAACTCGCGCAGACTGAACTCAAGAAGCTGCAAGACAAACGGGCGAAAACCAAAACCGAACGACACCAGCAGCGCAAGGCGGAATTATCCCGTCGCTATGAAATTGACGTGACCCCTGAGTTGATCGAGAAAGATGATAATGCGTGGTATCCTCAACTGCGGATGCACTATTATTTGACGCTGGGGCGGGAATTTCTGACAACTCGTGATGCCAAAAGAGCAAAAGCATCGCTTTTATTACCTACTCTTTTACTTGAGTTTGCTTATGTAAGCAAATATTGCTTTATATAAATAAATATTACGATGACTTTACAAAAATCAAAGGGGTGTAAACCGTACCGGCGTAGGTTAGAAATGCCGTATCTGCTGCTGAAAACCTTGATATCACTCCATTGTGGCAACCCAAGTCAAAACCTAAGTTCTAAAGTTTCTTACTAAGAGGTTTTTAAAAGCATTTTTCGCCTCTGCCCGCCGTAGGCGATCGCCTACGGCGGGCGAAACAGCGCCATCGCTCAAAAAAGAGATGGTAGAAAAGATGGAAACCAAAATTGCCCATGAGTCTTCGCTCATGGGCACCCCTTGCAAATAGAGGGAATCTAAAGAAGTTGTTACCCTAAGTTAGTGAAATCCCATAGACTAAGGGTATTTGCTTGTACCCCAATTAGCGTGGCTAAAAGTTCACCATCCTGTTTACTGACCAGAGTATTGCTGGTATCAGTACCAATGCCTTGGGTAATGGTGAGCTGTTCAAAGGTCAGACCATTCAATAGACCTAGATAATCACTACCGACTGTAAAGTTGAAAATAGTGTCACTTCCAGACTCGCTTGCCAGCACAAACATATCACGACCGCTACCGCCGTATAATGTATCTTCACCTGTTCCACCATTTAGGATGTTGTCCCCGCCACCTGTAAGATAGTCGTTGCCACCCCTGTTGTAGATTGGCTCCAAGAGATAATTATCTCCGTCCGGCTGCGGGATATTGGCGTAAAGCAGATCGTTGCCAGCACCACCCTCTAGTGAGTTGTTACCAGCACCACCGTATAGCTGGTCATCGCCGTCATTACCAAAGAGATAATCATCTCCTTCCTCTCCTTTCAGGATATCGGTATTGTCGCCACCCTGAAGATTGTCATTACCACTGCCTCCATAAAGAGTGTCATTACCTTCTTGACCAAAAAGTTGGTCGTCACCCTCGCCGCCTATGAGTTGGTCATTGCCCAATCCACTCTCTAGGTAGTCATTATCAGCGCCACCATCAAGAATATCGTTGCCATCGCCGCCGTAGAGTTGGTCGTTGCCGAATCCAGCTATGAGTTGGTCATTACCGTTTCCACCTTCTAGATAATCATCGCCAGTACCTGCATCAAGAATGTCGTTCCCTTCTTGACCAGAGAGTAGATCATTGCCATCGCCTCCCAAGAGATTGTCATCTCCGACTCCACCATATATATTGTCATTATCAGCACCGCCATTGAGGGTATCGCTACCGCCTTGACCGTAGAGGAAATCATTACCGTTGCCCCCGATCATTTGGTCATTGCCGTTTCCACCTTCAAGGTAATCATTGCCAACACTGCCATCAAGGGTATCATCGCCGTCTCGACCATATAGTTGGTCATTGCCGTCGCCACCATCTAATTGATCCGCGCCAGAGCCACCATCTAAGTAGTCATTGCCAGTCTGCCCTAGTAGCTTATCAGCATCATCACCCCCATAAAGGAAATCCTCGCCGATGCCACCATCGAGATAGTCACGCCCTTGCTGCCCGAAGAGTTGGTCATCACCCGTACCCCCTTCAAGGCGGTCATCGTCATTGCCGCCATCAAGATAGTCCTGATCTGCTTGACCGTAAAGGCGATCGCTACCATCCCTGCCATAGAGATAGTCATCTTCGGTACCACCATCGAGGAAGTCAGCGCCAATGTCACCATCTAGGATATCGTAGCCTTGCTGACCGTAGAGGCGATCGTTACCTTCATTACCATTGAGTTCGTCATTGTCTAACCCAGCATCAAGGTAGTCATCGCCAGTGTTGCCGTTAAGTAGGTCGTCACCAGCTTGACCGTAAAGGCGATCGCTACCTTCGTTACCATTGAGTAGGTCATCGCCAAATCCACCATCGAGGTAGTCATCACCTGCTTGCCCTAAAAGGGTATCCGTCCCAGTAGCTCCATAGAGAGCGTCATTTCCCGCTCCACCATCGAGGTTATCATCACCAGCTTGACCGTAAAGTTGATCGTTACCGTCATCACCATAAAGTCGGTCGTTATTGTCACCTCCATCTACGAGGTCATTGCCTAACCCGCCACTTAAAGTGTCTTCACTAACTTGGCCGTAGAGGCGATCGTTGCCTTCATTGCCATTGAGTTCGTCATTGCCTAACCCACCATCCAGCAGGTCATTACCTAACCCGCCATTTAGGGTGTCTTTATCAGCCTGTCCATAAAGTTGATCGTCCCCGTCTCCTCCAGTGAGGTAGTCCTCGCCTATGCCACCATCAAGGAGGTCATCGCCTGTACCACCTTCGAGATAATCATTGCCTTCTTGACCATAAAGTTGGTCATTGCCTTCCTGACCATCAAGGAGGTCATCGCCTGTGCCGCCTTCGAGATAGTCATTGCCAGCATCGCCATTTAAGGTGTCTCTGCCGTCTTGACCGTAGAGTTGATCATTGCCGTCTCCTCCATTCAGGTTGTCATTACCAGCCTCACCTTTGAGGAGGTCTTCATCAGCTCGACCATATAGGTTGTCGTTACCGTCTCCACCGTAAAGGCGATCGCTTCCTGTGCCACCATCGAGCCAGTCGCCGCCAGCTTCACCGTAGATTAGGTCATTGCCACCCAAGCCACTGATGATATTTTTTCCAGCATCACCGATCAGCAAATCTTCAAATTCTGAACCTTCTAGGTTTTCGATGGCTTCGAGGCGATCGCCTTTGGCATCTCCAGCCCAACCAGTACCCGTTGTGAGACTAACAGATACACGCGTCGCAGAGGTGAAATAGGAAGCCGTATCATTGCCTTCTCCACCATTGAGGCGATCGGCATCTGTACCCCCAACTAGGAAATCGTCACCGTTTTCGCCAGAGAGAGTGTCTTTACCACCCTCGCCAAAAATGATGTCGTTGCCATTTCTGGCGTTAACAACGTCATTACCATCTCTAGCGTGGATAATATTGGCTTTGGCATCGCCGATGATTTCATCATTGAAAGCAGAACCGATGACATTTTCAACATTAAAGATTTGGTCAGTACCGCCAAAGCCATCTTTAGCGTAGTTTTGCTCTAAGTTAACTATGACTCGGCTAGGATCGCGGCGATAACTAACAGTATCAATGCGATCGCCTCCGTCAAGGGAGTCATTGCCAGCATTGCCAACTAACAGGTCATTCCCAACTAAGCCGGAGATGCGGTTATTTAGGCTGTTGCCAATTAAAACATCATCAAATCCAGAGCCGATGATATTTTCTAGATTTCGTAAGGTATCTGTGGTGCCAAAGCCATCTTTAGCTGTGCCTGCTGCGATCGTAAAGCTTGGTTCTGTGTCGGTAGGTATGAAGCTGGTTGTAACTATGGTTGTGTGGAAAGTTCCGCCGGGATTTTGGTAGTTCTGTGCTTCATCAATATTTACAACTACACTACTGGGGGAGTTGTCGTAGCTAACGGTATCGACTTCAGTGCCACCGTTCAGGTAGTCATTGCCTGCTTCTCCCAGCAGTAGGTCATTGCCAGCATCACCAGACAGATAATCATAGTCAGCACCGCCGTATATAGTGTCAGATTCAGTACCACCGTATATAGTATCAACACCAGCACCACCCAGCAGTAGATCATTGCCAGCATCACCTTTGAGGAGGTCATTGCCATCTTCACCAAAGAGATTGTCATTCCCTGCACCGCCATAAAGACGGTCATTGTCTATACCCCCGTAGAGGCGATCGCTGTCAGCACCACCTGTTAGTTCGTCATCGCCAGCATCGCCATAGAGGAAGTCATTCCCGCTTTCACCATAGAGGCTATCATTGCCTAGACCTCCATTCAGAGTGTCATTATCTATACCTCCGTATAGGCGATCGCTGTCGTCACCACCCGTTAGTTCGTCATCGCCAGAATCGCCATAGAGGAAGTCATTCCCGCTTTCACCATAAAGGCTATCATTGCCTAGACCACCATTAAGAGTGTCATTATCAATACCTCCATAGAGGCGATCTTTGTTATCGCCACCTGCTAACTCATCATTGCCAGCCTCACCATAAAGACTGTCATCACCATCATCGCCGAAGAGTTTATCATTTGCTGCACCGCCATAAAGGCTATCATTGCCAGCTTTACCTCTCAGAACATCATTACCACCCAAACCTTTGAGGAGATTGTTGTATGCGTTACCAGTCAAATTATCCGCAAAGGCTGAACCATCGACGTTTTCAATAGACTGAAGTATATCTCCCTGAGCATCTCCTCCGGTGCCCGTACCCTTGGTCAAGTCTACTGACACTCCTGCACTAGAGTTTGAGTAAGAAGCTGTGTCTAAACCATTTCCTCCATTCAAGGTATCGGCTCCAGCCGCACCAACAAAGTAATCATTTCCATCACCACCTCCAAGGACATTATTGACACCATTGCCAATTAAAGTGTCATTGCCTTTTCCACCGATCGCATTTTCAATCGTGACTCCAAAGGCGATCGCTAAATTATTTCCAAGTCCAATTGAACTGAATTCACCCTCATTTAAGTTTATTGAAACGTTCATCCAGTTGGCAGCATTTATCGTATCCCTACCACCACCATCCCAAATTGTTGCTGCAAACGGTTTATCCCAACTATAAGGTGTATCGCCGTTTCGAGTTTTAGTGTTTGCACCATACAATGCCTGAACCGCTGCAATGTCATATATCATAGGCGTTTCAGGTTTCACAGTACCAAAAGCATTGGTGTAAGACATGATGGTATATCGGTCGGAATCCTTTACTGCGGCCAGATATGGGGCATCCGTACCACCTCCACCTGCGTTATAGTTGCCTGGATGTTCTAATCCTAGAGCATGTCCGATTTCATGAATCAGTGTGTCAAAACCATTTGAACCTGGTATACCAATTAATTCAGGCTTATTATCTTTACCTCCAGTTTCATAGTTATTGTTGATAAAAACATCACCATAAACACCAAGTTTAAGTGTCCCAAAAGGAAAGATTTTGGAAGCAGTTGGAAGTTTAGGGATGAGATTAATTTCTACACCAGGAAGTTGATTAAGAAGATTGGCATCATTTACTTTATCAATAGCATTATTGATAGAATTGATTATTCTATCGACTTCATCAAAGAAATTGTTTTTTGCTTCTTCTATCCTGCTTCTTAGTTCAGTTGGTGGGTAGAAGGCGTAGCCTGAAGATTCTTCACCTTGATCATCTGTACCAAAGCGAATGTCAGCCCCTTCTACAACTGGAAAACCTAGATACTTTCCAGCAGCGCTATCAACAGCATTGGCAAAATCATCATATATACCAATAGTGTTTAGAGCAGTCTTAAACCCTGGAGTCAAGAAATCAGCAAGTTGTAGCGCTTTGTCTGCTTTGCGATCAAAGGTAATATTTGCAACATCAGCCCAGAGTTGCAATGCAGCTTCCGCAGCTAATTTTTGGCTTTCGCTAAAGGGTTGAAATGTAGTAATGTTAGGACCACTTCCATCCTGCACAATTGCTACAATCGGAGATGCCTTTGTGTAAGCGATCGGTAAAGAGGGCATGAAGTTATAAGTAATGGTGTTTGAAATCCAACGTGGTTTACCTTCAGGAATTAACGCTTGGATATCTGCTCTATCTGCTTTGGGCGAATTTGCCATTTCTTTTATTCCTTGTCGATTTGTATTTCTATAATTTTGGCTGTGATTGGTAGTGTGCCACTTCCCAAATTGTGCTTCTCAAAGTTCTATAACTTCCATTGCAATCCTAGAAGCCAAGCCGATCGCACCCCTCCCAAACCCTGATAACTTAAGTGCGATCGCATCGCATCCCAATTCCCAACCATTAGTCAGAAAAAACCAGCGAACGAATCACCATCGTCGCTCACAACTGCTATGGCTCAACTAGATACAAAATTTATCGCACTCGAAATTTTTCAGTATTTGGATAAACACTTTACCTGTGTTCAATTGTTGGGCAGATTTCTGTACTACAACTGAATCACATAAATACTGTACAGCCTGGTATAAAGATTGACGGTCGGAAAAGGTCGGGAAAAAGTCGGGTCTTTCTCGTAGATTTACGTAAACTTTATGAAAAAAATCAAGTTTAGAGTGGGAATATCGTAGTTAACCTGTATTACTACGGAAATAAATGACGGTAGAAGAGGCGATCGCCCTAGTCGAGCAATTATTAGAACGGAGACGCTTAACAGAAGTTCAAGATATTGTTTTCCGTCAGTCATGGGCAGGACAGACCTACTTCGACATAGCTATAGCCCTCTTCTGTCACTTTCCGAGAGGGCGATCTCTAGAAGCTATATCAGTCAATCAATACAAGCTATACTATTAGAAAAAAATCGGTCTTGTATTTTTTATTAGAAAATAATCGCGCGTAGGCGTAGCCCGTCGTAGACATCGCTTGCTATACAAAAGCTCTAGATTTTAGAAAAGGCAAATGTTTTCGGAGAGTGACAGAAGAGGGATAGAGTCCGATTACAATCCTGGTCACATTAAAGATGTTGGTTCGGAACTATGGCGATCGCTCTCGATAGCTTTAGGAGAAAAAGTTACCAAGAATAATCTGCACGGAGTATTGAAGCGAACCGCACAGCGACAAAAGGACACAAACGCCTCGTCATCCTTAAACTTTCAACCCTTCACGAACTACACAAACTGGGGGGAAGCAATCGACGTTTCTCAATTCTATGGACGTACTACTGAATTAGAAACCTTCAACCAATGGATTGTGAGAGATCGCTGCCGTGTAGTTACACTGCTAGGTATGGGTGGTATGGGCAAAACCGCACTCTCAGTGAAGTTAGCAGAACAGCGACAGGGAGAATTTGAGTACGTCATTTGGCGATCGCTGAGGCACGCACCTTTTTTCTATGACTTGATGACAGACTGCATCAAAATCTTTTCTCATCAACAAGTTACCACATTGCCCACTTCCCCTGATGAGCAAATTACTTTTTTTAACGACAGCGCATATTCGCGTGAAGAGATAATGAGTTGGTGTGAGTCGCAATTCGCAGTAGATTATGTGTTTGGGTTGGCGATAAACTGTAGAGGCTCTATTTTAGACTCATCACCACTGAAGATTTGCTGTAATTAATGCTGCTGCGGCTAAACTATCCAGTGGAGGAGAGAAAAAATATCCTTGGACATATTCACATCTCAAGTTTCTTAAAAATGTTAGTTGCTGCTTTGTCTCTACCCCTTCAGCGATCACATCCATACCCAGTTTGTGTGCCAATGTGACAATTATCTCAATAATTTCTAAATTCCTACTATTAGCGGCTATTGGGTTTATGAAAGAACGGTCAATCTTCAACACACTAATTGGAAAGCTATGGAGACAACCTAATGAAGAGTAGCCTGTACCGAAATCATCAATTGATAACTCAATGCCCATGTTTCTAAGTTGTGAGAGTGTGGTAGTTGCCACATCGCCGTTTTCCACAATTACGCTTTCAGTAATCTCTAGTGCAAGACAGCAGGCATCAAGACCAGTCGAGTGCAAAATTTGCCCAATCTGTTCAATCAAATCCGGTTGAGAAAATTGCTTGACGGAGAGATTAACACTGATTTTCTTTAGCGAGTTGGAACGATAGTGCACCCGCCAAGCTTGCATCTGGCGGCAGGCTTCATGCAACACCCAGTTGCCAATCTTGACAATTAGCCCAGTTTCTTGTGCTAAGGGAATAAAATCTGTCGGATTGAGTAGACCACGCTCTGGATGCTGCCAGCGCAACAGCGCCTCAAAACCTATAATAGAGCCACTAGTGAGCGAAACAATCGGTTGGTAAAAAAGGCGAAACTCAAAACGTTCAATTGCTCGGCGCAAATCGGTCTCTAACTGTAATCTCGCCAGAGCCGACTTATACATATCATATTTGAATAGCTCATAACGCGCCCTGCCCAACGCTTTAGCTTTGTACATTGCCGTATCAGCATCCCTCAACAAGTCTTCTGGCTGTTCATAGTTTAGTGTCGAACTCAACGCGATACCAATACTTGCCGTTGTGAACACTTCTTGTTCGCCAAGCTCAAAGGGTAACGCCATTTCCTGTTGAATCCGCTGGGCCACTTGTATGGCGTCTGACACATTTTGGATTCCCTCTAGTAGGATTGTAAATTCGTCTCCCCCAAGCCGTGCCGCTGTATCTATGGAGCGTACACATACTTTTATCCTGTTAGCAATAGCAAGCAGAAATTGGTCTCCTTTTAAGTGTCCAAGACTGTCATTGATCACCTTAAACCGATCCAGGTCGAGAAACAATACAGCAAATAAGTAATTCTTTTACCGTTTAGCTTGCTGGAGTGCATGTTTTAAGCGCTCTATAAACAAAGCTCGGTTTGGTAGACCTGTCAGTGCATCATAAAACGCATTCTGCCGTAATTGTGACTCTGCCCGTTTGCGCTCGCTAATATTACAGAGTAACCAGCGCCAACCGACTAAATAATCCTGTGAGTCGTACACAGCAGCTACTCTAATACTAGCCGGGAAAGATGTGCTGTCCCGTAGCTGTAGGTTAATTTCCCACTCCTGTAGATGCTGTAAATTATTCAGTCGGGTGATAAACTCATGACGGTCTGACCGAGCAATAAATACTATTAATGGTTTGCCTACCAAATAATTTTGGTGTACAGAGAGCAAGGTTGCTGCTGAGTGGTTGGCCTCTAGGATACTCCCTGTTGTATTGGTTATCAAGTAACCATCCAGAGCAAACTTAAACAAGTCTTGGTAACGCTGGCGCTCCAATTGGGCTATTTCATAAGCAACAGTCATCTCTTCATTTTGTTGGAGCAGTACCTTGGACATCACCTGGAGTTCTTCGAGGGATTGCTGAAGTTCCCGGTTAATTTTCATGACTTCAGCAGATTGTTCGTTAGCCCGCAGACTAATAAGCCGTTCATGGAATTGCATATTTAATTCATCCTATCAGGGCTAATCGTCAAGGGGAAACAATCTATAACATGAGAAAAATTAGGCAGACTTTTTTATCTAAAGAAAGTAATAAGGAGGTATGACGAAGTATGTGCAAAATTAACCACTATGTAAATTTTTGTACCGCAGACTCTCAAAACCCTTGATTTTAGAAGGTTTTAACTTTGAGCTTCAGTATTGTCTTCAGATAAAAACATTCCCAAAAAGAACTGTTGATGGGCAAGTTAGTAAATCAAAAAGGGAGGTTTTGTAATTCTTCTCGACAATATGTGCTATTTTACACTTAGTTCGTCACGCCCACAAGTACGAATCAAATTTTTAGGACATTTTCCGGAGTAGATAGTATTTAATATGAACTTCTATAAGAAGTTGGGGATATGAATACTGCTTATCTAAATACTTTACTGAATGGTATAAAGTTTGACGGTCGGAAAAAGTCGGAGAAAAGTCGGATCTTTTTGGTAGATTTACGTAAACTTTTTGAAAAAATCAAGTTTCTGGTGGGAATATCGTAGTTAATCTGGTCTTTCTACGTGGATAAATGACGATTGAAGAAGCGATCGCACTAGTCGAGCAAGTATTGGAACGGGGACGCTTAACAAAAGTTCAAGAAATTGTATTCCGTTATTCCTGGGAGGGGAAAACTTACCTAGAAATGACACGAGAGGTTAAATATGATGCTGGTCACATCAAGGACGTTGGCTCTGAATTATGGCGATCGCTCTCGATAGCTTTAGGAGAAAAAGTTACCAAAAATAACCTGCACGGAGTACTGAAGCGAACTGCACCGCGACAAAATAATACAACCGCTTCAGCAACGCTAAATCAACAACCCTCCAATTCCTATGCAGACTGGGGAGATGCTCCTGATGTGCAAGTGTTCTTTGGACGAACAGAGGAACTAGAAACTCTAGAAAATTGGATTATTCGCGATCGCACTCGATGTGTGGCAATTGTCGGAATGCGGGGGATCGGCAAGACCCATCTTTCTCTGAAGCTGGGATTGGGTGGGATTGGCAAAACAGACCTATCACTTCAGTTAGCCAAAGGTATCCAGGAGGAGTTTGAATTTGTCATCTGGCGATCGCTTCTCAATGCTCCTCTGCTCTCTGACCTACTTGCAGACTTAATTAAAGTACTTTCCAGACAGCAGCAGACAACACTACCAGAGACAATTAGCGAACGCATCTCTTTGTTGCTCCACCACCTGAAAACCCACCGATGTCTCCTAATGCTAGATAACGCGGAAACTCTTCTCCTAGCCGAAGATCCCATCGGTCGGTATCGAGATGATTATGAAGACTATGGACAGTTAATTAAACAGGTTGGGGAAGTGGCGCATCAAAGTTGCTTACTGCTGACAAGCCGCGAAAAACCCCAAGAACTCATTTTAATGGATGGGCCAACTCGTCCGGTGCGCTCTTTGGTGTTACAGGGGTTAGATATCCAAGCTGGAAAACAGATTATTGCAGGGCTTGGCGATTTTACAGCTAGTGAAGAAGACTGGCGGGAGTTGATTCAGCTTTATGATGGCAATCCTCTAGCACTGCAATTTGTTAGTAAACACATACTGGAAGTATTTTTTGGCAGTATTGCCGAATTTTTAAGGGAAGGCAAGCCAGTGTTTCACGACTTGCAAGAACTCCTATCTTGGCATTTTCAAAGGCTTCCCAAAGAGTGCTGTGAAGTGCTGTACTGGTTAGCAATCAATCGGGAACCAGTGTCCCTAGTAGAGTTACGGGAAGATTTGATGTTATCAACTGCTAAGGCAGCACTACCTGCAACTTTGGGAGTGCTGCAACGCAAGATTCCCCTAGAGCGTACAGGAGATCGCTTTACGCTTCAGCCTGTGTTGATGGAGTACGTTACCGATCAATTAGTAGCTCTCACATATCAGGAAATCGTCAATCAAAGCCATGAATTTTTGAGAAATTACGCCCTAATTAAAGCTCAGAGCAAAGATTATCTCAGACAAGCACAAATTCGTCTCATCCTAGCCCCTGTTATTGATAATTTAATATTAGCTCTGGGTAGTTCCCACCAAATTCAGCTTCAGTTGCAGGAACTTCTCAAAAAGTTTAAACAAGAGGCTTCAACCCATTTTGGATATACAGCAGGCAATATCCTTAATCTTCTCAGACAAATTCAAGCTAATTTGAGTAGTTATGATTTTTCTCATTTAACAATTTGTCAAGCATATTTACAGGATATAAATTTACAAGATGTTAATTTTTCCCAGTGTCGTTTTTCTAAATCTATTTTCACTCAATCTTTCAACGGGGTGATATCAATTGCGTTCAGCCCTGATGGTAAAACCCTCGCAAGTGGTAATGCCAATTGTGAGATTCATTTATGGCAAGTTGCAGATCAACAACGTCTTTTAACTCTGCAAGGACATACCAATTGGGTACGCAGGATTGCCTTTAGCCCAAATGGACAGATACTTGCTAGTGCTAGTGAAGATTCAACCGTTAAAGTATGGCAGCTACAGTCCGGTCGATGTTTGCATACCTTATCTGAGCATACGGGCAGTGTCTATTCACTGGCTTTCAGTCCAAATGGTTCAATGCTTGCCAGTGGAAGTAGCGACCTCACCATTAGGATTTGGCAGGTGTCAGAGGGCTGTTATCTAAAAATTCTCCACGGACATAGCGGTGGAGTGATGTCCGTTCATTTTAGTCCAGATGGCAAACAATTGGTCAGCAGTGGCTTTGACAATCTGATCAAAATTTGGGATGTTGAAACTGGAGAATGCATTTATACGATTACGGAGCATGAGAACTGGGTTGGGGCAGCTCATTTCAGTCCGAATGGCGCGTTGCTAGTCAGTGCCAGCTGTGATAGCACGGTGAGAATTTGGAGTGCTGAAAATTATCAGTGTTTAGGAATTCTTAAAGGTCACACCGGATGGGTATGGAGGGCTATTTGGAGCATGGACAACCAGCTAGTTGCTAGTTGTGGTGCAGACCAGACTATCCATATTTGGGATGCAAAGACTGGTACTTGCCTTCATACTCTCAAAGGTCACAACCATCAAATCTGGGGTATTGCCTTCAGTCCAGATAACCAAACTCTTGCCAGTGCCAGTGAAGACCAAACTATTAGGCTGTGGCAAGTTAGTAACGGCAAGTGTATTGCTTCCATCCACGGATATAATAACTGGGTTAAGACTGTAACTTTTAGTCCCAATGCTCAAATGCTAGCCAGTGGGCACAGAGATAATACTTTAAGAATTTGGGACTTGAAGAGTGGTGAATGTCTGCACGAGTTGAAAGCATACTCTCAAGGTTTACCAGCAGTGGCTTTTCACCCAAACTTGGAGATAGTTGCGGGGGGTAGCCAAGATGCCACTATCAAACTTTGGGATCTTAAAAGTGGTGAATGCAGTCATACTTTCATCGGCCATACAGATGAAGTTTGGTCACTAGCCTTTAGTCCAGATGGTAAGGTGTTAGCTAGTAGCAGTTTCGACCATACTGTCAAACTATGGGATCTCAACCTTGGTGAATGTCGGTTAACTTTACACGGACATACAGACCGAGTAGCAGCAGTAGCTTTTAGCCCTCAAGGAGGGATTTTAGCCAGTGGGAGTGATGACAGCACCATCAGGCTTTGGGATTTGCAAGACAACCGATGTATCAAAGTATTCAAAGGACACTCAGGCAGAGTAGGAGCGATCGCATTTAGTCCAGATGGTAGCTTACTTGCTAGCCCAAGTCTAGATCAAACAGTCAAAATCTGGGATGTCAATCAAGGTGAGTGTTTGCATACGTTGAAAGGACATACAAGCTGGGTAATGGCTGTTAGCTTTAGTCTAGATGGTCAAAAAATTGCCAGCAGTTCCTGCGACCAAACTGTGAAAATTTGGGATGTTGAGGAAGGGAGTTGTCTGAACACTCTCATCGGTCACTCAAATTGGGTATGGTCAGTCGCTTTCTCTCAAGATGGCTCAATCCTTGCTAGTGCCAGTGAGGATGAAACGATTAGGCTCTGGGACATGCAAGCGGGAACTTGTTTTCAGATCCTCAAAGCCAAAAGACCATACGAAGGAATGAAAATTACAGGTGCTAGCGGTTTAACCCAGGCTCAGTTAGCAATGTTAAGAGAACTGGGTGCAGTCTAATAAGTAGCCAGATTGGATTATTATTTTTAACAAATTTTGGGGAGATATTTAAATGGTGAGTAAAGATGTTAGTTCTACAGGAAAATCTTCCAAGAGTTTTCATATTCCGAAATCTGTCATCAAAACCAGTCGTCATGAGGGATGTTGGCATCTAGAAATTCGTAAGCAAGAAAATAAAGATGGACAAAATGAAATTATTTCCCTAGCCGAGCTAGAATTAGCCGAATTACCACCAGGTTTGCATGGCTATGCTTTCATCGTTGGGGCTTTGTTTCAATCTGAAAATAAACCTCAAGAAGATGGAACTCAACTTTATACAGGCGATGGGATGGTGTATCGTTTGGGCTTTGAAGATGGCAAAGCAATACTCAAAACCAGAATCGCCAAAACCCCCTGCTACTATGCAGATCTGGCTACGCAGTTCTATCTAGCAGATAATTCTGTAGAACCCATACCATTTGCCCTGTTTAATAAGAAAATACTTTCTTATTTTGTTGAAAAGTATAAAAGGTTTTGCTACTTTGCAGCTTTTCGTAATGGAGGCCCTAGTCGTTTTAGTATCACTTTGGGGTCGAGAAATCAATTAAATACAGCTTTTTTAAGGACTAGAGATCATCTTTTACTAACAATGGATGCTGGTCGCGCCTACCAACTTGACCCAGACAGTATGGAACTATTAGAACCAGTAGGTTCCACTGAAGAATGGTGCGGTATTTTTCCGGTTATTTCTAGGCTTACATGGATTAACATTTTTGAGACTTACATTAGTTCAGCCCATTATGTTACGGATATTAATAGCTCAAATGGTAAGCAAGATGAGCTATTTACGACAAATTATTCAACAGGTTACAATGGCAAATTTCAAAAACCTGTCAACTGGGTATTAGATAGTAATTGCTTCCACAAAGTAGTCAAATCATTCTACGCCTTGTTACAAATAAAATTTAATCCCAAGCAGGAATTAGGACGCTTTACTGATTTGATTCGTTATCGATTTACAGATAAACACAAAGGCTTACAGCCTACTATGGAACGTTGGCGATTAGTACTACCTGATGGTCAACCAGTAGTGGTTGACCAATCTCTTCATCAATTAGCAATAACCGAGAAATATATTATTCTGGCTGATATCGCCTTTAGAATGGAGTTTTCACAAATATTTACTCCTTTCCTGTTTGGATTTTTAAGATTGTGGAAATTTAATAGAACTTATTCACTAGGTAGTTGGATTTATTCCATTTTCCTTCGGGCGATTAAACCTCTACCATTTGCTAACTTATATATTATTAATCGCCAAGATTTAGATAAGGTTAACCAAGGATATTCTATAGAAAATTTACCTGATAATCGAACAACAATCACCGTCCAAAAGGTGACATTACCTAGAGAGATTTCGCATTTCGCAGCTGACTATAGTAATCCTGAAAATAAATTTATTACACTTCACGTTGGTCATGTCAACGGTTGGGATGTTACAGAATGGATTACGCGCCATGATACGTCTGTTCCTGATAAGCCATTTCGTGAAGATTTAGAGGGAATGATGGTTGGTTCAACTGATTTAGGTTTTCTCGGACGATATGTGGTTGATGGCGAAACAGGAAAAATAGAAAGTTGCAAAACTGTTCAAGATATTCAATCAACTTGGGCGCTATCTTTATATACTCATCGTGAACTCAACCATGATTCGCTAACAGAAACAGCTACAGAAGTTCAAAATATTTACTGGTTATCTTTAGGGTTTACATGGGAACTGATACCTCAGCGTATTTATGATGCTTATAAATTAGATCCACGTAGAGTTGTTCCAGCTGAACAATTACCACGGAAAGAGGAGAACAAACCAATTACTCTACTGCGTTTAGATACACAGCAGATGAAAATTGTTGATTCATATCATTTCCCCTCTGGAACTTATGTTAGTTCAACGCAATTTATTCCTAGTTCTCTTCTCTGTCCTGAAGATATAGATAAGTCAATTCATGGCTTCATTGTGTGTACGGTAATGTTAGACCCAGACCCTAGTCAATCTGACCGTGCTACAGATGAGTTTTGGATTTTTCATGCTGATGATTTAAAGAATAAACCAGTTTATCGGCTGAGTGCTAGTTCAAAGGATAAGCCATTGAATCTTGCCATGACAATACACTCAACTTGGCTACCAGATATTCGTCAGCAGCAGTATTCAGTCGAGGAACGTCATCACAAACGAGAAGATTCAGTGAAAAAAGATTATCAGCATTTGATTGAGAAGAAAGGCAAAGCAGTTCAAGAATTGTTTAATGTCATAGTTTTTCCTGAATTTACCAAGCAGACTTTAGAGGAGGATTTTGAGAAATTTTTATTACCTAAAGACGAGTAATAAGCTAATCGACATTCATTTTTTCAGAACCATTCGCTTGTAGTAAGCGGTTCCAGCCCTGCTCTTATGCAACTTAAAAGCTCATTAACTTCAAATCTCATCTCTCGCGTGGAATCTTTGGAGTTCTTTAGGAACTTGCTTCAAATTACATCATGGTATTTAGGAATGACTAAACGGACAACCTCTGTGCAGACCGATTTTTCCTCCAAACAACCCAGACCTTACACTTTTGAAGATTGGAAAGGTGGGGCCCGCTCTCTTAAGCAAGAGTTTGACTATTTGATTGATGATATTGAGGGCGAAATTCCACCAGAACTTAATGGTACATTGTTTCGCAATGGCCCAGGGCTGCTAGATGTGAATGGTCAGCCACTCCACCATCCTTGGGATGGAGATGGCATGATTTGCGCCATTACTTTTTCCCAAGGACAAGCCCATTTTCGTAATCGATTTATCGAAACTGAGGGTTACTTGGCCGAACGCACTGCTAAACGTATGCTCTACCGAGGTGTATTTGGCACACAAAAACCAGGAGGCTGGTTAGCTAATGTCTTTGATTTGCGGCTCAAAAATATTGCCAATACGCAAGTAATATATTGGGGAGAGAAACTATTAGCTCTGTGGGAAGCCGCAAATCCTTATCGCCTCAACCCCAAAACTTTGGAGACTTTGGGCATTGAAACCTTCGACGGTCTGCTCCGTAAAGAGTCTCCTATTGCTGCTCATCCTAAGATTGACCCAGGGGACTCCGCTCAAGCTTCCCGTCTGGTCGCGTTTGCTATCAATGCTGGTCTATTCTCGAAAATTCATACCTATGAGTTAGACCTGGCCGGAACTGTAGTTCAGCACTTGACACATCGAGTTCCAGGCTTTGTTTTTATCCATGACTTTGCCATTACCCCCAATTATTGCCTGTTTTTCCAGCCCCCTGTATCTTTCAATCCCTTCCCCTACGTTTTTGGCTTTCGGGGAGCGGCAGAGTCTATTAAGCTTCAGCTAAATCGACCCACGCGAGTTTGGATAATTCCTCGCCGCAAAGGAGAAGCAGTACAGGTTTTAGAAACTGATTCTTGCTTTGTCTTTCATCACGCCAATGCCTTTGAACAGGGAGATGAAATAATTGTAGACTCGATTTGTTACCAAGACTTTATTAGTCTTGACCACAAGCGTAGTTACCCAGATAATACTGATTTTGATAAATTACCCATTGGTCAACTTTGGCGGTTTCACCTGGATTTGAGTAAGAAGGCGGCTAGGCGGCAGCTAGTTGCTCCCCGATGTGTAGAGTTTCCCAAAGTCTCTCCTGACCTAATTGGACAACCCCATCGCTGGATTTTTTTAGGTGCTGCTCATCAAGCTGAGGGCAATGCGCCTCTCCAAGCCATACTAAAAATTAATCCAGAATCGGGACAGCAGGAATTTTGGAGTGCTGCTCCCAAAGGCTTTGTGGGAGAACCTGTTTTTATACCGCGCTCAAGAGTAAATGAAAACTCTACACCCTTAGCAGAGGATGATGGTTGGGTTATCACCCTGGTTTATGATGCTGCCCACCACCGCACTGATGTTGTAATTTTGGATGGGAAATGCCTCAGCCAAGGGCCTATAGCTTGTCTGCACTTAAAGCATCACGTCCCCTATGGTTTGCATGGCACTTTCAAACCCAACTTTTAATCATTTCAAACCCACCTCTTGTTATTCCTTGACGTGGGGCGCTGTTTCTACATCTTTTGACCGTAAGCGTTCTCTAATCTTCGGGCTGATCTGCCTGGAGCTTAATGAACCGATGTTGGAGTTTGAGGATGCTTACCCTCAAAAGTTTGCTCAACTGGTCACAGATGCCCCACAGTGGACTGAATGGATGGTTTGATTTACACCCAAGCTTGGTATTAGACCAATAAACTATTGCTTGCGAGGTGTGCCTGCTACAAACGATATAGCTACACCCTCATTACAAGCCAAACTTCTCATCACCGCTGACGGGCATTGGCAAATCCTCCCGCCGTGCGTGGAATAGAGTAAATCAAAACGTCTAAGCCCCAGCGATCGCAGTTTCTACGTCTAAAGACACAAGTTTATTTAATTTTGAGAAATTAATCAGAGATTAATGAGATATTAAGTTGAAAAACGGTTCTTCAGATAGAAACTTATGGCAACCGAGCAAGAGCTTCAATCTCTTTTTAATAAATTAGATCGTGATCAAGACGGCAAAGTATCCATTAATGAGCTTTTTTTAAGTCCTGGCTTAAGTGCAATCATCTCATCAGAAACAAATACCAGTAGCCCCCAGGAATTACTAGTAAATTATGATTCAGACGAAGACGGTAGTATTACCTTTGAAGAGTTAAAGGAAGCAGTTGAGAAAGCAAATAATTTAACCTAGCAGTCAAAAACCCAATACCAAATACCAATACCCAAAATCCCTCTAAGCGTGGGCGCTTAGAGGGATTTACAATTTTCATGGTCATTGGTGACTCGCTAGCCCCGATGGATGACCTTGGAGGTGAAAGGCTGGCTTTTTGCAATTGTAGCAGGACAGAGGAGCAATCACATCTACAGAATTCTGAAAACTAAAAAATTTACCATCCACTCGCGCCAATATGGCAATAGTAGCGAATTGCATTAGCTCCAGGACTGCTGCTCTGTGCAGGAATTTCCTCTAGTTGCTTGTTTGAGCTTAACTTGACGAGCGTTGGCAAGTTCTACCAACAGCTAGTCTCCCAACTTCTTGAATGATTAGGTTAACTGTACTAATTTAGTCTCAATTCAACTAAAAAGCGGACGTTCTTGAGAGGCTTAACGGCAAAAGTCACAATCCTATTCTTACTTCAGAGATACACATCTCAGTTATAGTTTTCATACCCTAAAGGGGTAAAATTTTGGTTCCAGACTCTAAATTAATTACTGTAGAAGAAAGTTTCCACAAATGGGGACTCTGGTATCTTGAGAAATTTACATCACTCATATTGAATTTTATTTGTCAACTTGAGCAATATTGATACAGCTTAAACCGGGGCAAAGTACAAGCTCCGTCTCAGTTGTTCCCCCTACCCCCTTGCCTCCTTTCTTTAGTATAGATAATTACAACTACAGGAAATAAACCATGTCAAAAAGATTGTTATTACTTAGTAATTCAACAAATATCGGTGAAGAATACTTATTTTATCCCCGTCAGGAAATTAAAAAATTTTTAGGAAGCTCTGTCAATAAAATAGTGTTTATCCCCTTTGCAGCCGTTACTTCAACTTATCAGCACTATACCAAAAAAGTTGAAAAAGTATTTCAAGATATAGGTTATGAAGTTGATGCTATTCATTTGGTTGAAAATCCTCATGAATTAATTAAAAATGCAGAAGCTGTAGTAGTCGGAGGCGGCAACACTTTTCATTTAATACATTGCTTACACCAGACTCAACTACTTGAGGACATCAGAAATAAAGTTAGTAATGGAACTCCTTATATCGGATGGAGTGCAGGTTCTAATGTTGCTTGTCCTACCATCAAAACAAGTAATGATATGCCAATAATTGAACCGATAAGTTTTCAAGGGTTGAATTTAGTTCCTTTTCAAATCAACCCCCACTATACAAATGCAGTAATCCCAAATCACAATGGAGAGACAAGAGAACAAAGACTGGAAGAATTTCTGGTTTTAAATCCAGATATTTATGTTGTAGGATTGCCGGAAGGAACAATGTTAAAAATTGAAGATTCATCAATCAGATTGATTGGCAATAAAACGATATATTTATTCAAGTTTGGACAAGAAAAACAAGAGTATTATCCTAATGATAATTTAGATTTTCGGTTCATCCGTTACTTTTATGGAGAATTAATAGAAAAGTGCCAGTTTAATAAACTGCGTAATCGAAAATTGCTAAAATTACGAAAGCCATACCCAAGTCTTTTAATTAACTTGAGTTTATTATTAATTCCTTCTACAGTACCACTGGTAGTTCTGCCATCAAAATAACCGACTATTTCCCCAAACCATCTCACCATTGTCCCTAGACTTTTCGGAAAGTATGAACG